>JBOIDH010000365.1:0-2944 GCA_050740495.1 Gammaproteobacteria bacterium
ATCCTCCCCGGAGGGAGGTCGCTACCGGCATAGATCCTCTTCAGATGTCCCCTTTCATCCGACCCAATGCTCACGAACGAGGTCGAGAGAAGCAGGAAGAATGCGAGGACAAAACAGACAATCGGTCCCCAAACATGAGCTCGTACCTGTGAAAACTGAGAGTGCTCATCAGGCTTATAGGACCATAGGCCTATCCCGCTAAGCACGAAAACAATAGCAAGAATGACCTGAGTCATTTTGCATACCTCCTATTGGTGGGGAGTACCCGTGAGCCGGCGCCATCGAATGGAATGCGCGTGAAAGTCGGCAGGCGCTGGGCCACCGGCGCGAGCCAGAGCCAAGCGATGAGGCACAGGCACCTGCACCCCGATCGATTGAGTGCGCGGTTTCATCGTCGTTCCTATTGAGGATCCATGCTAGCATAACAGAATTGCCTCTACCGTCTGTAAAAAATTTCACAGCCAGCGTAGCGTGCGCCGCGCGCGATTGAAGTCCACTTTCGCGTTTCGTGCGCTTGGCGCACGCTACGCTGGCTCAAGGTGTTACTTCCGGGGAGGGTTCGGCATAAGCCGCTTGCGGCCGAGGCCTCCATTGCGTTTACGGGCGCAAGGTGGCCGCGAGTAGATACAGGATCGCCGCCAAATAAACCACCGCGCTCAGCCCGAGCTCAATAGAGATCACCATGGCCAGCACCGCGCCCAAGACCGACGCACAGCCGTTGATGCCCCAAGCCCAGGGAATCAAGAGCGGCGCGCGCTCGGAGATAATCCGCAAGGCGGCGGGGTAAGGCCGGCCCATAAAATAGGCCAACGGCGCGATGACCATGAGCGTGATCGCGATCTTCGCCGCATCGTTCCAGGCGAGCGTGGCCGCAAAGAGCATCGGCAACATGGCTTGGTAGATCAAGGTAATGACGACGATCGCGGTGACGGCCCGCGTTACCGCCCCTTGCGGGGTGGCTTGCCGCGCTAAGGTCATGCTCCCGGCCCCGGCGAAGACCAGGAATCCCGTCAGCACCACCGACATCGCGTACAGTGGATGAGACAAGTAAAGCACGAAGCGTTGGAAGAATCCCACTTCGATAAACATGAAGCCGAGCCCGACGGCGAAAAAATAGCACGCCAGCTTGACCTTTAATGCCCTTGGGCCCGAAGAACCGCGCCGGTTAATGAAACGCAGGGGGAGCAGTATTAATAGCACGCTTAAGACCAGCGCCTGAATCAAGGTTGCCAGCAACATGAGGTAACCGAGGTCCAGGAGCGCGTAGCCCCCCGCGCCCCGCGACGCGAAAGCCTCCTTGAGAAGGGGCCATTTGAACCATTGAAAGAAATACGGCCGATCGTCGGTTGCGGGTTTGATATCGAACTTGTAACGATCCAGAAAGACACCGGCAGCGTCTCCAAGTAAGGCCTCGGCCCCGATGAAAAAATAGGGTTCGGGGAGGAGGTTATAGCGATTCGACTCGTGCGCTTTCATCCCGGGAAGGTAGGCCAGATCGAAGGAGCGCGTGCGGCAAAACTCACGCAGCTCACGCAGCTCAGCCTCACGTAACTTCCCGTTCTTGACGAGCAATGTCGAGGTTCTCCAACCCCGGAGCCACGCAAGCTGGCGCCCCGGGTGCTCGACCCCCTCGGCGCGCAAGGCCGCGACGGCCGTGGCAAAGAGCTTGAGCTCATCGCGGGGCGGCACCTTCACCCACCGGCTCACGGCCAGCAGTCCGTCGGGGGCGAGGTTTCTAAGGATTTGCCGAAACGCCTCGACGGTATAGAGATAGCTCTCGTTGAGCGCGTAGAGACCCGCGGCGGAGGTATTGAATGCCTCCAGCAACGCGATCTGGATGATATCGAATGACCCCGCGGCGGTCGCGATAAACCCCCGCGCTTCGGCGACGTGGATGTGGACGGGATCGCGCGCATACAGCGCCCCGGTGTAGTCACGGTAGTGGTCGCGCACCAAGCCGATGACCTGCGAATTCTGCTCGACCGCGTCGATTCGGCGCGCCCGATGGTAAAGCGCTTGCAGCACCTCCATGCCGCCGCCCGCCCCCAAGATCAAGACCCGCGGGTTCTTGCGCAAGCGGTAGGGCGCGGCGCTCGGCATATAGGCCAGGAAAGCAAGCGGCCTCAAGTCACCGTCGAAGCGCGTGATCGCCGTCATGCCGTCGGCGTCCGTGAACAGGGCGAGTTGCGCGGGCGGAAGCGCCGGGGTGTTAAGGCTCAGTCCGGGCGCAATACGAAACGGGACTTTCGGGCTTTCAAGCACCTGAAGTAAGCCCAGCGGCCCCGAGCGTTCAGTCACGATGCGGGTCCCGATGACCTTCAAGGCCTGTTGCAAACCCTTGTATTCCAGCGGCCGTAACTCCGCCCAGGGTTGCGACAGGGCGAAGGGCGCCAGCAGTGCGCAGAGCGCCAGGTATACGCTCGCGCTGCGCGGCCGGCACCCCAGAGCCGACCACGCCAGGGCCGCTGCGATTAGAGCGACGCATCCCAAGAGCTTCAAGGTCGCGCCCGGCGATAAGGCATGCAATACCAGCACGACTCCCAAGGCCCCGAGGCCGGCCCCAAAGAGGTCCACGGCGTAGACGCGGTGCAGGTGGCGCTTATGACGCACGATCGCGATCGCGATGCAATTCGATGCGAAAAAGAAGGGTAAGGACAGCAACAAATACATGGCCATCAGTCGCGCGAGCTGTTGCCCTTCCCAAAGCATCTGCGCGGGGTTGACGAGCAGCGTCTGGGCAGCTAAAAAACACCCGACGGAGCTGATGCCGAAGAGGACCGCGTTGCTGACGTAGGCAAGTTCCGGCGCCCGCTCAATCAGACGCGACGCGAGCAAAATAAAGGTCCCGCTCACACCGTACCCGAGGAGCGCGAGGCTCATCACCATGTACGCGAGATGATGCCAGGAGACGATGGAGAGGAGGCGTATCGATAGGACCTCGTAA
>JBOIDH010000366.1:0-2942 GCA_050740495.1 Gammaproteobacteria bacterium
GGCGTTGCCTCACTGCATAGTAGGCACCCCCCTACAATCAGTTTCTTATCTAACGTTGCTTCCACACGACGCTTAGCCATGAGCGCCAAGAACTGCCTTTCGTATGTTGGCCAGTCACCGCCATTCTTCTTGTATGCATCAAGAATGTCTTGAGTGGGGGCTAGCTCCGGTAAATGAACGTAGTCAATATGGCAGATTTCTCGAAGGAAGAAACATAGGTCATTCTTCTTGGTGAAACCCGCGAGTTGCGAGACATTATTGAGGCGCGTATCCACAACACGCTCAAGACCGGCTTGCTTGAGGCGCGTGAAAAACTGCTCTGCGTTCTTCTTGGTGAATCCAATACTGAAAATCTTCATATGGTCGCGATTCTCTCAGCTTGTTCCATAGTTTCGTCTTGATAGGCAATGCGCTCACCTTGAATAGCATAGGCTTCGGCAACGAATTCTTCCCGCCCCTTGAATATATCCCCCTCGGGCAGTTTGCATAAAGCCAACAGACGGGACTCCATTGCCTGATGTGTCTCGAGAGAACCATCAGCGTGAATATGGCTGACTGGAACCCCGGCCTCAAAAAGCTTACGCGCGACTAGCAATGCACGGTGGCAATAGAGGGGATCCTTTTCTGCACACATAAGCGCAATAATATAGCGCTCCATGCCCTGTATGACGCGTTTGACCCCCTCAGCAAAAAAAGCCTCTTGGGCCAAAAGGTCATACTGTACTTTACCTTGTCTGTAGCAAGCAGGATTGTTACTCCGTGCGCCTAATTCTTTACCGAGAAACACGTAGGCAATACCACCATCGACCAGTGCTGTCTTCAAAGGTTCTCGGGAGTACTGCGGGACGTAACGGCTGTAGGGATGCGACCGCACGTCGCCAATAGCCGTGATGCCGTGCTGGCGAAGTAGCTCGACGAAAGCTGTTATTTCGTGGTTTGAATGGCCGATGCTGTACAGCATGGAGCTCATGCGAACCGCTCCGAATACAAGACTGCGGCTATGAGCTTATAGAAATAGCCTTGGTAGGGATCGCCAAGGCTGATGCACAACACTGGACGAAGGATATCGTATTGACCGTCAACGTGGTTTAGATAGTTCCGCTCGACCACCGGGTCGGTCACGTCCATTCGATAGGTTGTCCCTCGGTAGCTGAACTCCCCTCGCACAGCTCGTTTGGAGTCGGGGTACTCGGGTGCTTTACGACCGACCAGGAGTCCCAGGCGCTCGACGGAAATGAGGTACAACGAAGTACCATCTTCTTGCCCAATCGCTACACGGTTGTTAAGGCCAGCGCAGCTTCCTTGTCCCACGCCCCAAAGCGTATTGGGGCTGTCCAGCCAGACCTGAATATCTTTCCAAATCAGTTTCCCCTGCCTCACCAAGAAGTAGCCAGGGTCTATGACATGGTTTTCGCGCTGGTGGGGCAGAGGTTGATGGTATCACACGGCACCTCGATGATGTCGAGCAACTGCAGGTCTCGCCCGTCTTCATAGCGCCGTTCTTCCTCGGAAACTTCGTGAGTTGGACGTGCACTGACCGGGCGCACCCATACTCCTGGCTTGCCGCCTTTCCACTCTTTGCCTGCAATGCAACGACCCGCGGTTTTTCGGGAGTTTGCGAAGCAGACGATAGTCTTGATGTATTTCATAGGCGGTCCGAATGCCGGACTTGAAAAACCATCGTTTAGCTGACCGGCACGCGCTGGTGCGAAAGAATACTTCCCGGTGGTCCGGTATCTCCGATCGCGGTATTAGCCCGACAGGGCGGAAGCCCCGCAGGGGTGTTCCGCCGAATGACACGTCGCCAGATTATCGTCTACGCTCGCCGGCGGCAACATCCAACGCACCCTCGCCGCCCCAATCGCGCGGATAAGCACCTGCGTTCACCCACCGATGAAACGTCGAATGGGGCCATTGAGCAACCACCGACACGTAGCCATGTTTGACCGGGTTGAAGTGGACGTAATCCTTATGGCGCGCTCGTCCCGAATGGCATGCTCCCAAAAACGGCGTTGCCAGATACGTTGCATCCTCAGCGCGCCAGGCAGGGCCGCTTTGGGCCCCGGCCAGCTTCGCTGGCGCTCGGGTACTCGCCCCTGCCCCCGCGCCAACGAATCGTTTAGCGGAGGAAGCCACTGGCCTCGAAAAAGCGCGCTGGCAGTTCTGGATCGACCGCGGCGGTACGTTTACGGATATCGTCGCCCGCAGGCCCGACGGGCGGCTTTTACCCCACAAGCTGCTCTCGGAGAATCCCGGCCGTTATACCGACGCGGCGCTCGCCGGCATTCGTAATTTTTTAGGCCTCGGTCACGATGCGCCAATTCCGAGCGAGCGGATCCGTGAGGATGGGCACGACGGTCGCGACTAATGGCCTCCTCGAGCGCAAGGGCGAACCGACGCTCTTGGTGGTGACGAAGGGTTTTCGCGATGCCTTGCGCATCGGCTACCAGAACCGCCCGCACATCTTCGCGCGACACATCATCGTGCCCGAGATGCTCTATACAGAAGTGATCGAAGTGAAGGAGCGCGTCGGCCCCCGCGGCGAGGTGCTCGTACCGCTCGACCTTAAAGCGCCTGAAAACGACATGCGGGGCGCATTCGCCCGCGGCTTGCGCGCGGTCGCGATCGTCTTCATGCACGGCTATCGTTATCCGGCCCACGAGCGGCAGGTGGCGCAGACTGCCCGTGAGATCGGCTTCACGCAGGTCTCGGCATCGCACGACGTCAGCCCGCTGATGAAATTCGTGAGCCGGGGCTAGACCACGGTCGCGGACGCCTATCTCTCCCCGATCCTCGGCGGCTACGTCGAGCGCATGGCACGCGAGCTTCATGGCTCGCGTTTACTGTTCATGCAATCCAATGGCGGGCTGGCAGAGGCCCATCGGTTCCGCGGCAAGGACAGCATCCTGTCCGGCCCGGCGGGCGGTGTGGTCGGGGCGGTC
>JBOIDH010000367.1:0-2941 GCA_050740495.1 Gammaproteobacteria bacterium
ATCGTGTGAAGGCTCGGCGCATCGAAGCCGGTGAGCCACATGTCGCGCACCAGCACGAGGCGCAGTGGATCGGCGGCGTCGCCTGCCTGCGCGGAGGCTTCGGCAGGCAGGCGGAAGCGGTGGGCTAGCGCTTCGCGCCTTGCTTTGTTCCTGATGTGCGGCTGCCAGTTGGCGGAGTCGGAGGCCGAGCCGGTCATCACGACCTTGATCGCGCCCCGCTCGTCCTCCTCGCTTTCCCACCGCGGCCGCAGCTTCACGATCTGGCGGTACAGCTCGACGCGGATGCGCCGGCTCATGCAGACGATCATCGCCTTGCCGTCCATGGCCTCGAGCCGCCCCTCGAAGTGCTTGACGATGTCGCGGGCGACGATGGCGAGGCGCTTCTCCGCGCCGACCACGGCCTCGAGCTGTGCCCACTTGGTCTTGAGCTTCTCCTTGCGCTCGACCTCCTCGCCCTCGGTGGCCTCCTCGAAGTCAGGGTCGATCTTCGGCCGCTCCGACTCGTCGAGCGCGAGCTTGGCCAGTCGGCTCTCGTAGGTGCCGAAGAGCTGGTCGTCGAGGTCGTTTCGGTCGGTGAGCACGACGAGGGTCGGGTTCTCCATCGCCGGCTCGCGGATGATGCGCCCTGCATAGAAGCCATCGTCAAGCTCTTGCCTGAGCCCTGCGTGTGCCAGACCACGCCCACGCGCCGGTCGCCCGGTTTGCCGCCGGGTTTCTGGCCGGATTCGTAGCGACCGTGTTCGTCATGGGCCGGGTAACCGACGCGGCGCAGTTCGGCCGCCCGCAGGGTCTCACCCACTGCCACTCGAACCGCGTGAAACTGGTGGCAGCCAGCCATCTTCTTGACGATGTGGCCGCCGCCGTCGTCCTCGAAGACGATGAAATCGCGTACGAGGTCGAGAAAGCGTGCCGGTGCGAACACGCCCTCGATCACGACCTGAAGTTCGGGCAGGTGCGGGTCGGCCAGGTGCTCGCCCGCGATGGTGCGCCAGAGCTTGAACCACTCGCGCCCGGCGGTGAGCGTACCCGCGCGTGCCTCCACGCCGTCGGAGATGACCAGCAAGGCATTCATCGCGAACAGCGATGCGATCTCGTTCTTGTAGGTCTGGAGTTGCTGGAACGCAGTCCACAGCGTGGCGTTCTCGTCTGCCGCGTTCTTAAGCTCCAGCACGGCCAGCGGCAGGCCGTTGAGGAACAGCGTCACGTCCGGCCAGCGGCTGCGCTTGTTTTCGGCTACCGTAAACTGGCTGACCGCCAGCCAGTCGTTGTCCGTGGGATCGTCGAAATCGATCACCCGCGCCTGGGCGCCGCGGATCTCGCCGTCGGCCATGCGGTACTCGACCGTGACTCCGTTCACCAGCAGGCGATGTACCACCCGGTTACCGGCGACCGGCTAAGCGCCTTCGGAGCTTGCGGAAGGCGTCCTCCAGCGCCTCGGCGGGGAGCGCGGGGGTTAAGCCGCGCGAGCGCATCGCGCAGCCGCCGTTCCAGTGCGACCTGCCCGTAGACGTCGCGCTCGGCGCTGGGTCCGGAGGGCACGATCTCAGGGCCTATGCTGACCACATAGCCGAGACTCTCCAGCCAAGCGAGAGCGGCTTCTCCGGCGGTGGATTCGGTCAGATGTTCCACCTGTCCTCCGGTTCCGGGGTAGTTACGTGCGGATTTTCGCGGTCGAAAGCCCAACGTGCGGGATTGTCGAGAACGTATTGGCGGATGCGGCTCAGCGATTCTTCATTGCGGATGATGTGTTCGTAATAGTTGCGTTGCCACAGGTGGCCGCAAAACGGCAGCCAGCCAAATTGTTTCACCCCGCGAATGTATTCATTCGTTGTCATCGTTTTGAACCATTGCGCGACGGTCGGTAGGGGCGCACCTGTGTGTGCGCCCCGCATATCAGGGCCGACACGTAGGTCGGCCCCTACGGTTTCGGTGGTAATGGCGATGCCGTGGACATGATTGGGCATGACCATGCATGCATCCGTTTTCAGCGTGGGGAATTTATGATTTAATTCCAGCCACCATTTTTCAATCATCTGGCCCGCATCATTCAATCGCATGTCACTGCCCACTACCTCGCCAAACAGGCACGCGCGGTCTTTCGTGCAGACGGTTATAAAATACGCGCCCGCCTGGGTGTAATCGTAATCCTTCAAACGAATTGATCGGCGATGGTGTTTGTCGGGCTCGTAGACCATCAAATCTGCCTCCCGATGATCCGCTCGGCGTCCGGGCAATCTCCACTTGTGCGGCCCTTTGAAGCCGGACCATTACCGAAGACTGCCCACGGTTCCTGAGGCTTTTTCGTATGCCGGGTGTGAAAGACTCGCCCGAACACGTCTTGGTATTCCAGAAATATTTCCCATAGTGGTCCTTGTGCCATGGCAAAGTCGGTACGGTTAAAATCCTCACGAAAAACCACTGGGATAAGTATCGGGTCGTCCTTGCAGCCCCGGGCTTCATCTTTCGCTAGCGGCGACAGTTCCCGAGTCACACCATATCCCTTGATACCCATACACCTAATTTCCAGCGTGACATTCAAAGCTGGTCCGGCTCCCACGTTTTTTAGTGCGCAGTGAATAGCGAACAAGCCATGCCCTGGATCGTTCGAGGGTGGTTCTCTGACTTTAAGACGTTCTGATCGAGAGAATGGATCAATCCCTCCCTCCGGTACAAGAACACAGATGGGCATGAAGCTATCCTTGTGATGGCGCTTTTCTTGCCATATGACCCAGACCGTGGTCACGGCCATTGCCATGGTGCCAACTGCGGTGAGTACGTTCCAAATGTCCATAGCCGTCAACCCCATTTTGACACGGCACCATCAATAAGCTCCACCGCATGCGGTACCCGCAGCTCGCCGGAGATGAGCTTTGGGAGCAGCGTGTCGCGTAGGGCGGCGAGGGTTAGGGATTGGTCGTCGTTGTGCTTCTGACGCTTGAGG
>JBOIDH010000368.1:0-2938 GCA_050740495.1 Gammaproteobacteria bacterium
CTGAGCTACCAAGGCAAAATCTATCTTTTCTGTTCCGGCGGCTGCTTAGCTGCATTTCAGGCGGCCCCCGAACGCTATCTGCCGGCTGCGTCCGGGACGCCGCCAGCGCCGCCCCCGAGACCGGCGCAACCCATCACGGCGGCAAGCGCTTACACCTGCCCCATGCACCCCGAGGTGGTGCAGAGCGAGCCGGGGACCTGTCCCATCTGCGGCATGGCTTTGGAACCACGCTCTGTCGTCATCGAAGAGGACAATCCCGAGCTCGCGGACATGACCCGGCGCTTCCAAGTGGGCCTCGGGTTGGCGGTGCCGGTCTTCGTGATCGCCATGTTCAGCGATGTGGCCGGCCTCTCAAGCGCGTCGCTCACGCGTTGGATACAGCCTCTGGAGCTCGCCTTAGCGACGCCCGTCGTGATGTGGGCAGGCTGGCCGTTCTTTCAGCGCGGATGGTATTCGCTGGTCCACCGGCGCCTCAACATGTTTACGCTGATTGCGCTCGGCGTCGGCGTTGCATGGATCTACAGCACCGTGGCCACCCTTGGTCCCGGTCTCTTCCCGGCTTCGTTACGCGATGTTCACGGCAACGTGCCGGTCTATTTTGAAGCGGCCGCCGTGATCACGGTCCTGGTGCTGCTCGGTCAAGTGATCGAGCTCAAGGCACGCAGCCGTACCGGTGCGGCCATTCGCGGGTTGATCTCGCTCGCGCCGAAAACCGCGCGCTTACTCCGGGAGGACGGCACTGAAGAGGACATCCCCCTGGAACGCCTCAAGATTGGCGACCGGCTTCGCATACGGCCGGGCGAGAAAGTGCCGGTCGATGGCGTGGTACTGGAGGGGACCAGCGCGATTGACGAGTCCATGGTCACCGGCGAGCCGGTTCCGGTGGAGAAGACGGTCGGCGAGCGCTTGATCGGGGCCACCGTGAATGGCACCGGAGGCCTGGTGATGCGGGCCGAACGGGTGGGCAGCGATACGCTCTTGGCACAGATCGTACGCATGGTGAGCGAGGCGCAGCGCAGTCGCGCACCGATTCAGCGCCTGGCCGATGCCGTGTCGGGATACTTCGTTCCGGCAGTCGTGGTGGTCTCGGTGCTGACCTTCGTGGCCTGGGGCGCGTTGGGCCCCGAGCCGCGGCTCGCCCATGCGATTGTCAACGGGGTCGCCGTCCTCATCATCGCCTGCCCTTGCGCTCTCGGTCTGGCGACGCCGATGTCGATCATGGTGGGGACCGGCCGTGGGGCGACCGCGGGTGTGCTCATCAAGAACGCGGAAGCCTTGGAGGTCCTCGAGGGTATCGATACCCTGGTGGTCGACAAGACCGGGACTTTGACCGAAGGGCGGCCAAAACTCGTTTCGGTGTATGCGCTGGCCGGGCATTCCGAGGAAGAGGTCTTAAGGTTGGCGACTGGCCTCGAGCGGGCGAGCGAGCATCCGCTGGCCGCGGCGATCGTGCGCGGGGCCGAGGAACGCGGAGTACCGATACCCTCCGCCTCGGACTTCGAATCTAAGACCGGTCAGGGCGTGATAGGAATAGTAGCCGGACGGCAGGTGGCAGTCGGAAATCGCGAGTTGTTCGAGAGCCTAGGCATCGATTCCACCGCGCTTGAGGAGCGCGCACAGGCCTTGCGGGGTGACGGGCAGACCGTGATGTTCGTAGCCCTGGACCGAAAGCCAGCCGGATTGTTCGCTGTGGCCGATCCGATCAAGGAGACGACGCCCGAGGCCATCGCCGCCCTGCATAAGCAAGGACTGCGTGTGGTGATGCTCACGGGTGATCACGAGACGACGGCCCGCGTCGTGGCCGGGAAACTTGGAATCGATCGCGTCGAGGCCGAGGTGCTGCCGGATCAGAAGCTCACAGTGATCAAAAAACTCCAGGATCAAGGCCACAGGGTGGCCATGGCGGGTGACGGCATCAACGATGCGCCGGCCCTTGCCCAAGCGCATGTCGGGATCGCGATGGGAACCGGAACGGACGTGGCGATG
The DNA here is from genome assembly GCA_050740495.1 of Gammaproteobacteria bacterium. Taxonomy (GTDB): domain Bacteria; phylum Pseudomonadota; class Gammaproteobacteria; order JACCXJ01; family JACCXJ01; genus USCg-Taylor. The sequence continues at coordinate 1,987 of JBOIDH010000368.1, forward strand.
GAAAGCGCCGGCGTGACCTTAGTTAAGGGCGATCTGCGCGGCATCGTGCGCGCGCTGCGTTTAAGCCGAGCCACGATGCGCAACATCCGCCAGAATCTATTCTTCGCATTCGTGTACAACGCGCTCGGCGTGCCGATTGCGGCAGGCGTGCTCTACCCGGCGTTTGGGCTGCTGCTCTCCCCCATGATTGCCGCCGCGGCGATGAGCCTCAGCTCGGTGTCGGTGATCGCTAATGCATTGCGGTTGCAGTGGGCCGAGTTGGACCGTGAATAGGGTCTAGGAGCCACGCCCTTGGCTGACGCCCTCGCGGGACTTGACAGGGATGCGGTACATGCGCATGCTTTCCATAGAATCATGGCCATGCCATGGAGGCGGTAATGCGGAAACCAAAGAACCTATCTCTCGAACCGGACGCGATCGAACGCGGGCAGCGTTACGGACAACTGCATGGGAAGAACCTCTCGCAGCTCGTCAACGACTTTCTCCGCGCCCTACCCTTGGAACCTGCAACCAGCCGGGAGATCTCGCCTCTGGTCCGGCGCCTGCGCGGAGTCGCCACCGGTGGGCGGACAGGCCGCGAGGAATATCAGGGGCACTTGGCACAGAAGTATGGAGGGCGCTGATCGGGTGCCGGGAACCCCGATCCTCGGGAGCCACCGGGCGGCGCCTGCCTCGGGTCCCTCGTGACGGTCCGTAGCGCGCCGGCTATCCCCAAACTTCTCATCGACACGAACGTCGTGCTCGACGTAATACTCGAGCGAAAGCCGTGGGTAGACGACGCGGACGGCACTCCTCGACGCCATCGCGAAAGGCCGTGCCGAGGGGCACATCGCAGGCCACACCGTCACGACTGTCTACTACATCGTGGAGCGAGAACGAAATCGCTCCGTAGCGGCGACCGCCGTTAATGACCTCTTGCAGTTGCTGAACGTGGTGCCTCTCGGCAGCGCCG
>JBOIDH010000369.1:0-2937 GCA_050740495.1 Gammaproteobacteria bacterium
CAAGTCATCCGAGGCGGTCCATGCACGTGCGACGGACATTCCGATACGTGCTACAGCAGTCAGCCGTGTATGGCGGCCATTTCTCCGGATGATCTGTTGCGGCGCGTGCAGCAGGTTCTGGCATCGGCCGCACAGCCGATGTCTCGACCAGTTACCCCCCAGCGGGTGATCGAGGGTGTGGAAAAGCTTATTGGCGGAGGCGGTGCATTCGGTCGCTTAGAGTTCCCATGAGGATATTGGTCGTCAAGACCTCATCGCTGGGCGATGTGGTGCATATGCTGCCGGCGGTAAGCGATGCCGCGCGCTGCTGCCGCGGGCTTGGCATAGACTGGGTGGTGGAAGAAGGGTATAGCGCCATCCCGAGCTGGCATCCCAATGTGAATCAGGTGCTCCCTGTGGCCTTTCGTCGTTGGCGTAGCGCATTGGAGCGGCGCTTGACCTGGCGGGAGATCAGCGCCTTCAGAGCCCAATTAAGGAGGCAAGACTATCTTGCCGTGGTCGACAGCCAAGGGCTTTACAAGAGCGCCCTTCTCGCCTCGTGGGCCCGAGGCATGCGCTGGGGATACGACCGTAAGAGCGCGAGAGAACCCCTCGCAGCCTGGGTTTACCAGCGCACTGTTGCCGTGCCCTGGGATCTACATGCTATAGAACGAAATCGCCGACTGCTCGCGGCTGCTCTAAGTTACCGGCATGACGGCCTTCCCCTCGATTACGGCCTAACAGCCATGCGTGCCCAGCTTCCGCGCCCCGGCGATTTGCCTCAACCCTATGTAGTCGGGCTGCATGGTACCTCGCGATCGCAGAAGGAATGGCCGCTAAGCCACTGGCTGCAGCTTGGGCGCTGGCTCGATGCCCAAGGTGTGCGCTTATTCCTGCCTTGGGGCAGTTTGGCGGAACGCGAACTGGCTGAGCATATCGCCAGTGCGGTATCTAGCGTCCATGTGTTGCCGAGACTGGATCTAAACGCCCTGGCAGCAGTATTGGTTCACGCCCTGGCGGTGATGGGTGTGGATACGGGACTTATGCATGTGGCAGCCGCCCTAGGGTGTCCAGGTCTTGCTTTTTATTGCGCTACCGACCCAAACCGCACCGGCGTGATAAGCCCGTCAGCGAGCGCGGCCATGCATAATCTGGTTGCCTCCGAGGCGCTAAGCTGGAAGGCTGTCCAGCGGCGCCTGCCGGCTCTGCTAGAGGGGGAGGGCTGGCCGCAAGGGCGAATCAATCACGTATGAAACGGCAAATGATCTTGGTCGTTGCTTTAGGACGGATCGGGGACCTGGTCCTGGTCACGCCGATCTTCAGAGCCCTAAAGCAGCTTGATCCCACCCCCGAAGTCCACCTGCTCGCCGGGCGCAATAATTATCGAACTGTCCAGGCCCATCCCTTTGTCGATAAGGTGCATGTTTACACCAAAAAGCCTTGGAGCACTTTGCGGCTTGTCTACACCTTGCGCACTACCTGTTTCGATCTCTGGATCGATCCCAAGGATCACCCTTCGAGGGAAAGTCGGCTTTTCGCTAGGATGGGCCGCTATCGCACCGCCGTCGGTTTTAACACGCCCGGTAAACCGCGAGTCTTCACCCATTCGGTGATCCCGCATACCGAACAAGCGGGGGTTCATATGAGCACCCGCGCCTTGCGCGTTCTGGAGCCCTTGGGGATTCATGCGCGGGACGCGGGACCTGTGCTCGGCGTCGATCCGCAGGCGGCGCAGCACTTATGCGCGTTCCTCAAAGAACACGCCGTCTCCGCCTACTGCTTGGTGAATATCTCGGGCGCGATCCCCGATCGAACGTGGCAAACCGAAAAATGGATAGGCCTCATCAACACGATTGCAAGGGAGAGCACGCGCCATTTCCTTATCTGCTGTTTGGCAAGAGATCGCGGACAAGCTCGGCAAATTATTCAATCCACCGCAAACACCCGTCTCTATGAGACCCCTTCAATCATCGAAGCGGTAGCGGCTGTGGCGTGCGCCGATCTGGTTCTGACCGTGGATACCTCGATCGTCCATGTCGCTTCAGCCTTCAACAAGGCTATTGTGTCATTGCACGCAAATATCTACCGCGAGTACACCAAGTACCGGCCCCTCTCGCAGCACTCGCGCTGTGTGATGGCCGCCAAAGAAGGCGCGACGGTGGGCGAGATAGCGCTGGAAAAGGTCTTGGGTGAGTATCGATCCCTTAGGGATGAGCTTCGGAGTCGGCCGAATGAGTGAGCTAAGCCTCGGGCAATGGCTCACCGCATGCGCTCATTGGATCGTCGTCGGATCCCCTAAGAGTTTGTGAAAAAAACCGTCGCGAGCGCAGGGAGGTCGTGTTGCATCCTTGGCGCGCCAAACAGGGCCGATCCCTGGCCCTGGCTTTCCGCCGGGGCGCAGGACGGTTTCGCCGGGAGCGAAACGGAGCGCAAGCCCCGCAGGGGCGAGTCCCAAGGATGGGACGAGCAACCGGAGTGTATGTTGGAATACATGAGGATTCCGAGCGCCGCTGGAACGCGAGATCGCGAGCGCAGTAGGTTTTTTCACAAACTCTAAGACGTCAAACGACCGAGCAAACTTGTTGTCGACTGCGGGCCGGTGACGCCGGCGGTAACGGAAAAACGCTCTTTCGGATCGGGATCGCTAGTCAGAGTGAATTCGTCGCCCGGGTAGAGCTTTCCCAATAACTGCTCTAAGGCTGGCAAAAACGTCTCGAGCGTCTGATCGGTATTCGGTGCGGCCAACCTGTCGTTGGCAAACACCTGGATCTCGTTGGCGCGGATCCGCAGCCGCGCCGCAAGCCCGGGCTCTTGCTCGAGGCGTTGACACGCAAGCAGTGCCAGCTCGGACACGGAAGCGAGGCAATCCGAAAGGCCGCCGCTGAACGGGCGTTTTCGATAGTAGACCACGCCTTTGCGACCCCGGTGCTCGTCGATTCCGTAGTTTCCCTCGTAGGC
>JBOIDH010000370.1:0-2937 GCA_050740495.1 Gammaproteobacteria bacterium
CGGCGCGCGCATACTCTCGCCCGCGGCCGTCCATGACATCGGCGGCGACCGCGTCGCCGCGGCCACGAAAGCCGGACGTCTTTTGGTGTTCCCCTTGAAGGAGCTTCCCGAGCTTGCCAAGGGTAAGGGCCTGAAAATAGTCCATATCGCGAGCGCCAAGGTGGTGTCTAGAGAGGATTATGTTACCGCGGTCACAGTCCTTCCCGCGGGTGCGTCCTTGGTCGTGCGTGCCGGCCAGCGCCACCTTACCCTCGCTCCCGCGGATCTCCCGGCGTATGCTGGTGAGCGCGGCCGAAGCGGTAAGCGGCTACCGAGGGGCTTCCAGAATGTCGCGGCGCTGCTGCCGAGCCAAACAGAACGATGAGTAAAAAAGAGGCCGGGGCAAGCCCCGGCCAAATGCAGGACGGATTTGAGCGGGGAGGGGGAGGAGCCGTCCTGCGGGAATAACTATCGGCTTAGCATCGGCATTACTTTATGCAAGCCCGGAGGGGCGGGCGGGGCACTTGAACCTTGAGCCCCTTACCCCCAACTACTTTCACGCAATAGGAGGATCATCCATGATACGCATCGTGTTGTTCCTGATAACCAACCTTGCGGTGATGCTGTTGCTCGGCATCATCGTGAAGCTATTTGGCGTCGAAACTTATTTGGCCGGCCAAGGGGTCGGGATGAACCTGAACGGGCTACTGATCATGGCGGGTGTATTCGGCATGGGCGGTTCCATCATTTCCTTGTTGATCTCGAAATGGACCGCGAAGCGCATGATGGGGCTGCAAGTCATCGAGCAGCCCCGCGATGGCGCCGAGACGTGGTTGCTCGATACCGTGACGCGCCAGGCGCAAGAGGCCGGGATCGGCGTGCCCGAGGTGGCGATTTACGACTCTCCGGACTTGAACGCCTTTGCCACCGGCGCCAATCGCAATCATGCGCTGGTTGCGGTCAGCACCGGTTTGCTGCAGCGGATGCGGCGCGAGGAAGTGGAGGCCGTGCTGGGGCACGAAATGTCGCATGTGGCCAATGGCGACATGGTTACCTTGGCCTTGATCCAAGGCGTGGTCAACACCTTCGTATTTTTCCTCTCGCGGGTCATCGGCCAGTTGGTGGATCGGGCCGTATTTCGCAATGAACGCGGGCACGGGGTAGGATTCTGGATCACGACGATGATCGCCCAGATGGTGCTCGGTGTGCTTGCCATGATCATCGTGATGTGGTTCAGCCGCTGGCGCGAGTTTCGCGCCGACTCGGGCGGGGCAAAGCTGGCCGGGCGGGACAAGATGATTCGGGCCTTGGAACGCCTAGGCGCTTCGGTTCAGCAAGATCCCATGCCCGAACAGCTCCAGGCGTTCGGGATCGCAGGCAAGCCCTCGGGCCTCGCACGGCTCTTTATGAGCCATCCGCCGATCGAAGAGCGCATCGCGGCCCTGCGTGCGCTTTATACTTGAAAGCGATAGGGTCAGGTCTTTAAGTATAAGAAACTGATATTTTAAGACCAGATCCCGTCCGCGCGCGTACCACTCCAGGATGGCAGGAAACGGGGCACCGGACAGCTGCGCCCGATGCTCCGTTCCATTCAGGTCACTTCTTAGCGTTAGCCAGAGTGAAGTAGCTCGTCATCAGATTCCGATAGTTGGGAATGTGATTGGAGAACAGCGTGCCTAGACCTTCGATGTCGTTGCGCCAGTCGCGGTGCAGCTCGCAGGCCATGCCAAACCAGTTTATCAGCTGCGCGCCGGCAGCCTGCATCCGCAACCAGGCACTGTGGCGAGTAAGCTCGTTGAAGGTACCCGAGGCGTCGGTGATCACGAAAACGTCGTATCCCTCCTCAATGGCGGAAAGCGCAGGGAAGGCCACGCAGACCTCAGTGACCACGCCGGCCATGATGAGCTGCTTGCGGCCAGTCGTCTTGATCGCTTTGACGAAGTCCTCGTTGTCCCAGGCATTAATGTTCCCAGGACGCGCAATGTAGGGCGCGCTCGGGAACATCTCTTTCAATTCCGGCACCAGCGGCCCGTTCGGGCCGACCTCGAAGCTGGTGGTGAGGATGGTCGGTAGCTTGAAGTATTTGCCGCAGGCGGCTACCGCCAGCACGTTGTTCTTGAATTCGCTGGGCGAGAAGTCCTGCACCAGCGAGATCAACCCCGCCTGGTGATCCACCAGCAGCAGGGCCGCGTCGTCCTTGTTCAGGCGCTTGTATTTAAATGCACTCATGACTTCCTCCTCAGAGGTTGTGAATAAATCTGCTGCGACGATTTATTAACAACCTCGCAGTCGATTGTGGGTGGACAGCACAGCGAGTGTGGATTCGTGGGCCCCGGTTTGGCTAGACCAGGAACCCCGAAAGAGATGTTTGGAAAATCCGAACACCCGCGCCTAGCGGGTGGACAAGTCACGTTCCCAGGGCGGTACGCCAGCCAGCGCATTGCGAATATGTTCTACTACGACGCTGAGCCGCCGCAGCTTGTGCCGCCGCTGCGGATACACAGCGTAAATGGCGTCTGGTACTGGCGTCTCGCGCGGCAGCACATGAACTAGACGGCCGGCGCGCAAATCTTCGGCGACGATAAACAGCGGCAGCACCGCCAGCCCCAGACCGGCCACGGCCGCATCGCGCATAGCCTCGCCATTGTTGGTGAGGATCCGGCCTTTGGGCGTGGCGATGTGAAGCTGCGCCCTCCGCCGGGCGGGCGCGAACTGCCAGAGATGATTCGCCGCAAGACGCGCGTAACCGATCCCCACATGCTGGGAAAGTTCCGCCAGCGTCTTCGGCAGACCGCGTTCCTTCGCGTAGTTCGGGCTACAACACACGACCCGGCGGCTGTCCGCCAGCTTGCGCGCCACCAGCAGCGAGTCTTCCTTGATGCGCGTGATGCGGATGGCCAGGTCATAGCCCTCCGCCGCCACGTCCACCATGCGATCGCTCAGGTCCAGCGCCAAGTC
>JBOIDH010000371.1:0-2898 GCA_050740495.1 Gammaproteobacteria bacterium
CGCCAGATCTCCAGCCTCGTCGTGCGAGCGCACGGCCACCTCAACCCCGCGTTCGCCCGCCGAAAAGCGAGATACGGCCTCGGTCAGCGTCCGGAACGGCGAGGTGAGCCAGCCTGCCGTCACGACCGCGAAAAGCGAGACGAGCAGGGCGATCGCAATGGCCAGGATGAGCCCCTCGCCAAGCAAGCGATCGATGGGCACGAGGAGGACTGATTGGGACTCGGCGACGACCACAAGCCAGGGCCGATAGCGCAGTCGCGCGGCACCGGCCGCGTAGGGCTCCGTCTGCGAATCCTGCGATCCCATCGACAACGGTGCAGTGAAATAGCCGCCGTTCGCTAACTGCTTGAGGGCGCTCGCCAAGGCCGGAGGCCCCGTGGCCGCCGCTGGGCCGCCCTCGGGCAGCCTCCACTCGGCCCGAAGCCTGCGGATGAGGTCCGTCTCGATCGGCGCCACTGAGGTAAAAATCAGGTGAGGCTGCGCGCTGTCGGCGAGCCGGATGTGGTGCTCATCGAGCAACACCACGCGTGCGCTCGGTGAGGCATACAGGGCTTGCGTCGTGAGCTGCTGCACCACCGTGGCGTTGTAGGTGATCCGCAAGACACCGAGGGGCCGGCCCACGGGGTCCCACACCAGGCTGGCAAAGTGCAGTGTCAGGGCGTCACCGGGTGCATCCGCGAACTGCATCGCCGAGACCGCCGGCACCTTCGTGGCCATGAGCGCCTTGTAGTAGTCGCGCTGCGATTCATCGCGCCCGATCTGTACCGTGCGCGTGTCGATGAGGTTATGACCAGCAAGATCGAGCACGGCCAACGAGATGAGGTTCACGGTGTCCTTGCGGCTCAATCGCAGCAGGGTCTGCCATGCGGCCGTCTTGTGAAGCGCGTCACCGGGCGCCGACAGGAAATCTTGAACCGCGGGCAAGAGCGCGTGCACCCGCAGACCATTCAGGTTCTCATTGAGAAATCCATCGATGGCCTGGGCGGTCTGCGTGGCGCTGGCGTAGAGGGCCCGGTGCGCGGCGTCGATCAGCGCTTGGCGCGTCGCGCGCTGGTTGAAATACTCGAGCAGCAAGAGCGGTGCGAGCGAGACTAATAGGAAGGCCGCAATCAGCCGGGGGCGCAGCTTGGAAAATACTCTACGCATGCACGCCGCCCTCAGGACCGTTTCCCACCCATCGCAAGCGCATCGAACCCCTGGACCCCTGCGCGCCACCGAGCGCGACGACCATCGACTCGACCGGCATCGCAGGACATGCTTGCTGAACCCTATTCGGCCGGAAGAAACGCGGGATCGATCAGCGCGTCGAGGTCCGGGAGACGCCCGAGACTCGCGGTTCGGATGTAGAAATCGGCATAGGCGCGGGCGCTCTGATAAAGCGATGTCGGGTCGTTGCGATCGAAGGCCCGGCGATTGTCCGCGAGGCTCAGGAGCTTGAGCCCGAGCGGTTGCACCTCGTCCGGCGGGATCGCGAGTGCTTGTGCGATGATCGCGTTGTCCTCTTCGGGGTGCGTGCGCCAGTGCTCGACGGCCCGGACGATGGCACGCAGAAAGGCCCGGACGTCCTCGGGCCGCTCCCTGAGCACCGCGCCGCGGAACTGGAGCGTATCGATGATGAGCCCGGGCGTCTCCCGGCTCGTGTATAGGACCCGGCCCCCTGCCTTCACCACCCGGGAGACATAGGGCTCCCAGGCCTGCCCGGCATCGATTACCCCGGCGCGCAACTGGTCGGGGACAAGATTGGAATCGGTGTTGATGAGCGTGACCTCGGCCCGCGTCAGCCCCCCGGCCTCCAGCATGCGCTCGACGAAGAGCTCGCCAAAACCCCCCAAGTGGGCCCCGATCACCTTGCCGCGCAGTTCCGCGATGCTCGTGATCGCGGGCTTCGCGACCACCGCATCGCCGCCCGCCGACTCGTCGATCGCGTAGACCACCCGAATATCGGGGTGATGACTGCCGGCGACGATGAGGCTACCGATCGGCAGCGCCATGCCGTCGTACTTGCCGGCGATGAAATCGGCGATCTGGGGCTCCGTGTCTTCCGTATAGATCACCTCGACCGCCACGCCCTCCCGGGCGTAATACCCCAGCTCCCGGGCCAAGGTGATCGGAAAGTATCCCGGCCATAGGTTGTGCGCAAAGCGCAGCGCCGGACGCTCGGGCGCGGGCGCCTCGGGCGCCGAGCAGCCCCCGATGAGAGGGACAGCGAACACAAGCCCAAGCCCCGCACTCCGCCATGCCGCCAATCGCATCAGCAAATCGCCTCGAACCATAGCGCTTGCCTCACAACCCGCGTAGCCTGCGTAACCCGTCACGGGTTCCGCCCGATTGGAAACCAAACAACGTCGCGTAAAACACATTGTTCAACGGCCCATTAACCCGCGCCCTAGGCGCGAATGGAGAATCGTATGACACAGACTGCATTACTCAGGGTTCGCGGAACGGGTTTTCGACACGCACGCCCCCGTAGTCCTGCCCGTGGTTCAGGTCCTCGGAGTAGACCAGCACGCAACCGGATTCGAGAGCGGCGGCGAGGATCGCGGCGTCCCAGTTGCTGATCTGGTACCGCATGGCCATTTCCAGGGTACGCACGAAGGTGCTCGCCCCGAGCGGCACCACCGGAAAAACCAGCCAGGCACTGCAATAAGCCGCCGCCTGCGCCGGCGTGAGCGCCAGTTTCCGGGGATGCACCGCGTTGGCGTAGAACTCTTGCAGCACCTGGAAGGAGATAACCACCTCCTCCTCGCGCACGATCTGTCGCGCGCGGGCCGCCTTAGTACTCATTTTCATAAATATGGCTACGTATGATTGTTGCCACTTTTCGGTTTCTTGGCTATCTTGGCTATCCTTGCCTCGAACGAGGATTGCCGAGTATGCCAAGACACAGCCCCTTTACGA
>JBOIDH010000372.1:0-2887 GCA_050740495.1 Gammaproteobacteria bacterium
GGAAGCTTTGGGTCAAGCGGTCCCACGAGAGCGCATTTTGACACCGGCACTATTGAAGGTAGCGCCGTCATCGGCAAGCCTAGAGATACGGGCTCATCGCGTCACGACGCGCAGCTATGACGCCGAGGGCTAGCGCATAAGGACGCCCATAAGATTTTCCCGCGGGAAAGAAAAGTATGGCTAAACGAATTATCACGGTGGAAAAAAAAGACGTGCCTTCCATAGCCATGATCGGTTGCGGGTACTGGGGACAAAACATCCTGCGAAATCTACACGAGCTTGGAGCGCTCGCTGCGGCCGTCGATCTTGATGAAGACCGTGCGCGGGCGTTTGCCCAGCGCTTTGGCGTACCGCGCAAGTCGTTTTCGGAAGCGCTGTCCGATGGGGACCTCGCCGGCGTCGCGATCGCCGCTCCGGCGGAAAGCCACGCGGCGCTGTGCCGCGAAGCGCTGCATGCCGGCAAACATGTCTTTGTCGAGAAACCCTTGGCGCTCACGGTCCCGGAAGCGCAAGAACTGCAAACCTTGGCTGAAAAAGCCGGCCGGATCTTGATGGTCGGGCATTTACTGCAATATCACCCGGTATTCAATCGGCTTAAGGATCTGGTCGCGGAAGGGCGGCTGGGGCGTCTGCAGTACATTTATTCCCACCGTTTGAATCTCGGGAAAGTACGGCGCGAAGAAAATATTCTCTGGAGTTTTGCCCCGCACGATATCTCGATGATCCTGAGTCTCGTCGGCAGCCATCCCGATTCGGTCTCCGCGGTCGGTAGTTACTATTTACACACTAAGATCGCCGATGTCACAACCACGCATCTCTCCTTCCCCGGGGGTGAGCATGCGCATGTCTTCGTGTCGTGGCTGCATCCGTTCAGGGAGCAAAAGCTGGTGGTGGTCGGGGATCATGGCATGGCCGTGTTTAACGATCAGGAGCCCTGGGAGACGAAGCTCATCGTTTATCCCCACCAGATGGAGTGGAAGAACGGTCTCCCGGCGCCGAAGCGGGCCGAGGGCCTCCCGATCAGTGTCGCGCCCGATGAGCCCTTAAAGCTCGAATGCTTGCATTTCTTGGACTGTATCGAGGGCCGGGCGAAATGCAGGACCGATGGCGCCGAGGGAGTTGGCGTGTTGCGGGTTCTCGCCGCGGCGGAACAATCGATGTCCGAACGGCGCCCGATCGAAATGCATACGACCGCGGCCGCGGCGGCGCATGCACGACTGGTCGTGATCCACGAGACGGCGTTTGTCGACGAACCGAGCACGATCGGCGCAGGCACCAAGATCTGGCATTACAGCCATATCTTGCCGCGCACGGCAATCGGGCGGGAGTGCGTCATCGGACAAAACGTCATGATTGGCCCCGACGTTACCGTGGGTGATTGCTGCAAGATCCAGAACAACGTCAGCATTTACAAAGGCGTCACCCTTGAGGACGGCGTTTTTTGCGGCCCCTCGTGCGTATTTACGAACGTCAATAATCCGCGCGCGGAGATCGAACGCAAGGATGAATTTCGGCCTACGCGCGTTCGCCGTGGGGTCACGATCGGCGCCAATGCCACCATCGTCTGTGGGACCACGCTCGGCGAGTATTGTTTTATCGCGGCCGGCGCGGTGGTCACCAAGGATGTGCCCGCGTTTGCGCTGGTGGCCGGCGTGCCGGCGCGCCGCATCGGTTGGGTCAGCCATGCCGGGGAGCGCCTCGGCGCGAACCTCCGGTGTCCGAGAACGGGGCAGGCTTATGTCCAGGTCGATACCGATCGCTTGGAAGAGGCCGCTACGCCAGCGGCACGAGCCGAATCGGCCTAAGCCTTATTCGTAACGCGATGCAGGCGTTGTTCAAACTCTATTAAGGCAAATCACCCGCATATGACGCAGGGTCTCCCTATTCAGTTTATTGATCTCGCCGCCCAACAACAGCGACTGGGTCCGGGTATTCAAGCGGCGATGGCGCGCGTGCTGGCGCACGGCAATTACATTCTCGGGCCAGAGGTAAAAGAGCTCGAGCAAAAGTTGGCGGAGTTCAGCGGCGCCCGTCACGTTGTGAGCTGCGCGAGCGGTACCGATGCGCTCTTGATGGTTTTAATGGCAAAAGGAGTACAAGCCGGCGAGGCTGTTTTCATGCCGTCGTTCAGCTTCGTATCGACGGCCGAAGTCGTGGCGCTGCTCGGGGCGACACCCGTGTTCGTCGACGTTGAAGCTGAAGATTTTCTCATGAGTCCAACGAGCCTCGAAGCGGCGATACAAGATGCGCTAAAAAAAGGCTTACGGCCGAAGGTGGTCATCCCCGTGGATCTATTCGGTCAGCCGGCAGACTACGCCGCGATCGGTAAGCTCGCTAAGAACTATGACCTATTTGTGTTGGCGGATGGCGCGCAAAGTTTCGGTGGCGCCCGTGGCGACAAGCGCGTCGGTACGCTCGCGCCGGTCACCGCGACCAGCTTCTTCCCCGCTAAACCTCTCGGGTGCTATGGAGACGGCGGCGCGATCTTCACCGACGATGAAGCCTTAGCACAGGTCTTGCTATCGCTACGCGTGCACGGGCAGGGTCAAGATAAATACGACAACGTGCGTATCGGCATCAACGGCCGGCTGGACACGCTTCAGGCCGCGATCTTGATCGAGAAGTTACGCCTATTCCCGGAAGAAATCGAAGCCCGGCAGCGTGTGGCCGCGCGTTACACCGACGGGCTCGAAGACATCGTGAAAACACCTCGGGTTGTACCCGGTACTATCAGCGCCTGGGCCCAGTATACCTTGCGACTGGATGGTCGCGACGCGGTGGCCGCGCGGCTTAAAGAGCGTGGTGTGCCCACGGCCGTGTACTATCCTAAACCGCTGCATCAACAGACTGCGTATACGCGCTTCCCCACAGCGCCCGGCGGGCTGCC
>JBOIDH010000373.1:0-2884 GCA_050740495.1 Gammaproteobacteria bacterium
GACGTCACCAGCACGAGGGGCCGAGGTATCGGCGGCTCCCGATGTATTTGGACTTGAAACGCCTGGGAAGCACCGCAAAACCGGCGTATATCGATGATCTTAAACCCGGTTCGTCCATTCATTTAACGCGCAACAATACTTGAGGAGTAGCCCAATGAAAATGAGAATCGCATTGCAATACACCCCGTTGGCTGGTGCAGTGGCGCTCGCTTTGGCGGCGTTGTCTTTGCTGGCTTGCGCCACCGCCGCGCCCGAGCGCTCCGCGCAAGGCGTCGAGCGTTTCGATCAGGGAGAGAAATGGGGGAAGTCCGAATGGGAGGATTTTTACAGCCGCGACCAGGGTTCTCGCCTCATCCCCTACCCCTGGATCGTGGCCTTGAAGCAAGCCAACGGCGAATCCTTGATGGCGGATAACCTCGAGCGCTACGGCTATCTGCCGAACGACAGGAGCGTTCCGTCTGGCTTGCCGGTAGGCTTCGTGGTCGTCGGGAACGACATCGGCATGACCTGCTCGGCCTGCCACACGCGCCAGATCGAAGTGGACGGCAAACCCTACCGTGTAGATGGCGGCCCGGCCATTGTCGATTTCGAGAGCTTTCTGACCGAACTCGACGTCGCGGTAAACAAAGTGCTGACCGATCCGCAGGCGTTCAAGCAATTCGCTGAGGAAGTGCTCGGTTCATCGTCCTCGGGTAAGGAGGCGAAATTACGCGAGGATGTAAAGGCTTGGTTCAAGCCCTATCACACCATCATCGAGAAGTCCGTCACTCGCAAGCAAATCTGGGGGCCGGCGCGGCTCGATGCGGTGACGATGATCTTCAACCGGATCACCGGCCTTGACATCGGGCTCGAAGCGGACGGCTACATGATCCCTGGCAACATCAAGCCCGCCGACGCGCCGGTGCGTTATCCGTTCCTGTGGAACGCCTCGATCCAGGACATGACCCAATGGCCCGGTTTCGCCGAGAACGGCAACCGCGTTCTGGGATTGTCGCGCAATCTTGGCGAAGTTATAGGCGTGTTCGCCCTGTTCCACCCGCATAAAGACGACGGCCGCATCCTGGGCATCGACTACACCGACGGATTGTCCGCAAACTTCGGCGGTCTGAATCGCTTGGAGGATTTGATACGCAAGCTCGGTCCGCCGAAATGGCCGAAGACATGGCCGCTCGATCAAACGCTGGCGGTAAAAGGCGAGAAACTTTACAAGGAGAATTGCGCCAAGGGCTGCCACGAAATCAAGGACGGCGCCGTGCGTTCGTTCACGCACAAAACCTGGGCCACGCCCTTGCAGGATGTGGGCACCGATTCCAGGGAATACGACATTCTCAGCCGCGAAGTGGATACCGGCGTGCTCGCCGGTGCGCGCATTCCCTTCCTCGATCGACCTTTGAAGCCCCACGATAAGGCGTTCAGCGTTCTGAGCATGTCGGTTACCGGCGCGATTCTCCAACATTACCTACCGATCGAGTTCGATCCCAAGACTCGCGGAAAGTTCGGCAAAATCGAGACGCTACTGAACTCGTATAGCGGCAACCTCAAGCTGAAGGAAATCAGCCTGAGCGATTTGAAGGGCGCATTCAAGCAACCGGCGCCGCCAGCCGATGCCAAGCCCTTTAAATACGAAGCGCGCGTGCTCGAAGGCATCTGGGCGGCCGCGCCTTACCTGCACAACGGCTCGGTGCCGACCCTGGCCGAATTGCTGAAGCCGGCTGCCGAGCGCATCGACTCGTTCGAAATCGGACCGGCTTACGACGTCGTCAACATCGGCCTCGCTGCTGAGCAGAACCGCTTCGTCAACGATGTGCTGAAAACCACCGATTGTAGCGACCGCAATTCCGGCAATAGCCGCTGCGGGCATGAGTTCGGCACGCAGCTTTCAGCGGGCGACAAGAAGGCGTTGTTGGAATATTTGAAGACCTTGTAAAGCAGTAAGGGGCCGGAGTGATGGCGGCGGTAGATCTACACCCCCGCCGATGACGGCGACCTCGAAATCCGCCTCGCGATCCGCGAGCCTCACGCTCACAGCGGTATGCCCCGCCCGAGCCGCGGCCCGCCGAAACCCATGGCCCGCCGCACCAGCGCGCGTTTGCGGGCCGGGATCATGTCGATGGCGCACATCGCCAAGTCGCGCGCGATCCCAGCCGCGACCACCCTCGTTAACATATGCTGGGGCTCCAGGGCCGGACCACGCTCATCGTCGCAAGAGAGGTTAAATCCAACGCCACATTTCAAACGATTTGATTGGCGACAGTATACCGATAGATTTCAGTTCTGTAGCGGGGCCATTCGCGTCCTCCGGGTGCGGGTCTTGGCGAGGTCGATCGCGTTTCGCGTATCAATGAGGATCTGGCGAGTTTCTAGACACTGACGATCCTGGCAGTGTTTGACACCTGACAGGTTCAGTCGTATCTTCGCTCCCGAGGAAAAGGGCCTTTAAAATTCTTATTCGCGTGCGGGCGCAGGAGATTCGGAATGACGACGGTGGAAGTCAAACTCGATCTGCCCGATGGGCTGGCGCAGGAAGTGGCACGCATGGGGCTGCTGGAGCCGAATGCGCTGCAGGCGATGCTGCGTGAGGCGGTGCGGGCGCGCCGTATCGAGCGGCTCACCGGGGCACGCAAGAAGATCGCAGCGGCGGGCGTGCCACCGCTGACGATGGAAGAGATCAACGCCGAGATCAAGGCCGATCGCGCAGAGCGGCGCGCGGCCGGCAACTGAGCGACGAACCGCAAGCACATCGTGCGGCTGGTGCTCGATACCAATGTGGTCGCCTCGGGACTGTTGTGGGTGGGCGCGCCACCGGCGAAACTGATCGAGGCGGCGCAGGCCGGTGAAGTGGAACTGTTCACCAGCAAGATGTTGCTGGCGGAGCTGGCTCGCA
>JBOIDH010000374.1:0-2859 GCA_050740495.1 Gammaproteobacteria bacterium
GCGATGCGCAGCGAATCCATTTGCGACTATCGCGGGCGCTACGAAGCTACCTCTTCAAGCACACGGCCAGCGCCGACCCAATTTCGGCCGGGGAGCGTACGGTCACCACCCCAGCCGCTTTCAAGGCCCGGTATTTCGCTTCCGCCGTGCCTCCCCCGCGCGAGATGATGGCGCCCGCGTGCCCCATGCGTTTGCCGGGCGGGGCGGTGACCCCAGCGATGTAAGCGACGACCGGTTTGGTAACATGCGCCTGGATGTATTCCGCCGCCTCTTCTTCTTCCGTGCCGCCGATCTCGCCGACCAAAATGATGCCCCGGGTCTCCGCATCTTGTTCAAATAACCGTAAACACTCGACGAAATCGATGCCGTGTATGGGATCGCCGCCATTCCCTATACAGGTGCTTTGTCCTAGGCCGAGTTGGGTGGTCTGATGCACGGCCTCGTAGTTCAGCGTCCCGGAGCGGGACATGATGCCAGCGCAGCCCGGCCGGTGGATACTGGCCGGCATGATCCCGATCTTGCACTGCCCCGGGGTGATGATGCCAGGAGAGTTGGGGCCGATGAGGCGCGTTTGGGGATACTGGCGCAGGCTCGCCCGGACCTTGAGCATGTCAAGGATGGGGATCCCTTCCGTGATACAGACGATGAGCCGGATCCCGGCATCGGCCGCTTCCGCGATCGCCTCCGCGGCATAAGGCCCCGGCACGAAGATCATGCTCGCCTCGGCCCCGGTCTCATGCACGGCTTCGTAGACGGTGTCAAACACCGGCAAGCCGAGATGAGTCTCCCCGCCGCGTCCGGGCGTAACCCCCCCCACGAGCCGGGTGCCGTACTCGAGCGCCTGTTGTGAATGGAACGTGCCCTGCCGGCCGGTGAAGCCTTGGCAGATCACCCGGGTATTTTTGTCGACGAGTATTGCCATCAGGCGCCCCCTACGGCAGCCATCGCCTTGCGAGCGGCATCGCCCAGGTCCTCGGCGGCGGTGATTGAAAACGCCGTCTCGGCCAGAATCTTCCGGCCTCGCTCCACATTGGTCCCTTCGATGCGCACGACCACGGGCACATTGACGCCGACTTCTCTAACGGCTTGGACGATCCCCTCGGCGATGAGATCGCAGCGCACGATGCCGCCGAAGATATTGACCAAGATGGCTTTGACCTTGGTATCGGACACCAAGAGCTTGAACGCTTCCGCCACCTTGTCCGCGGTCGTGTTACCCCCGACATCGAGGAAATTAGCCGGCTGGCCGCCGTGCAGCTTGATGACATCCATGGTCGCCATCGCCAATCCCGCTCCGTTCACCATGCAACCGATGTTGCCGTCGAGGCTCACATAGTTCAGGTCGTAGCGCCGGGCTACATTCTCCTTCGGGTCCTCTTGGGTCGGATCGCGCCATTCGGCAAGCGCCGCTTGGCGGTACAACGCGTTATCGTCGATCGAAATCTTGGCATCCAGGGCTTGGAGCTCGCCCCTATCGGTAATGATCAAGGGGTTGATCTCGATGAGGCTCAGGTCCTTCTCGAGGAAGAGCCGGAACATGGCCGGTAGAATCGCGGACAGTTGCTGGTTCCGAGTCGCATCAAGCCCCAATGCCTGAGCGATGCGGCGGCTTTGGAATGATTGCAAGCCAAGGATTGGATCGATGGTGAGGCTCAGGATTTTCTCCGGCTCCGTGGCGGCCACCTCTTCGATGTCCATCCCGCCGGCCCGCGAGGCGATGATGGCGAGTCGTTTGGTCCTGCGATCGACCACCATCGCCATATAAAATTCGGCCATAAAATTCGACGCGCGCTGCACTAGGACGCAATTGACAGGTTGTCCGGCCGGCGCCGATTGTTTGGTAATCAACTGCATACCGAGCATGTCGCGCACGATGCTTTCGACCTTTTCGATGCTATCCGCGAACTTTACTCCCCCGGCCTTGCCGCGTCCGCCGGCATGAACTTGAGCTTTGATGACCCAGGGTCCGTGCGATTCCGCCGCATGGCGCAAGGCTTCCTTGATCGAGTGCGCGGGCTTGCCGGGGGGCACCGCGATCCCGTATTCCTCAAACAGTTTCTTGGCTTGATATTCGTGAAGATTCATAGCGCCTTAGCCGCTAACAACTGACGGAGTGAATTCTAACAATAACTAACGCCGATAATATATGGCAATTTTTTCTCGCGAGCCGTTCTTCCAAGCTTGAGCAAAATAACGGTCACAGAGCATCCGCAACCCGATCGTCATGCCGGCGGTTTTCGAGAAGCCATCGGCGTGCCTAACGATCGGCCGTCACCGGCCTGGACCGCTCTGCGCTACTTCGGCCTCTACCGCTTGATCCTATCCGGGTTCTTTACGGTGATCGTCTGGACAGGGCAGCTACCACCGCCACTCGGCGAGCACGATCCCGGCGTCTTCGCCACCGCGGTTTGCGCATATCTGCTGTTGGCGATCTTGGCTCAAATCGGCGTGGAGATTAGGCCGCATCGTTTTGGCGCACACGTGTTGGGCCAGGTCTTGACGGACACCGTGATGCTCACCGCCATGATGTATGCCAGCGGCGGGGTGACGAGCGGCATGGGGATGTTGCTTCTCGTCAGCATCGCACTCGGGAGCATGCTGACCGAGGGCCGCACCGCTTTCTTGTTCGCGGGCGCCGCTTCGATCGCGGTGTTATGCGAGGAAGCCTATTTTTGGTTCTACGGAAACGCGCTCACGGCGAACTACACCCAGGCCGGCTTTCTCGGTTCGACTTTCTTCGCGACCGCTCTCTTAGGCCACGCACTCGCCGCGCGGCTCCGCGCCAGCGAGGCCCTGGCGGCGCGGCGCGGGGCCGATGTCGCCCAGCTCGAACGGCTCAACGAACAGATCGTGCAGCGC
>JBOIDH010000375.1:0-2849 GCA_050740495.1 Gammaproteobacteria bacterium
AATAGGCCAGCGGCCGGATCACCACGTGCTTCCCGTCATCGCTCAATAACTTGGGCGGCATGGCCTTCAGCTTGCCGCCGAAGAACATATTCAGGAAAAACGTTTCCACGATATCATCGCGGTGATGGCCGAGCGCGATCTTGCTCATGCCATGCTCACGCGCGAATCTGTATAAAATGCCACGTCTCAGCCGCGAACAGATCCCGCACATGGTCGCGCCCTCGGGGATCACGCGCTTGGCGATGCTATAGGTATCCTGCTCGATGATGTGGAAAGGGATGCCGAGGCGTTGCAAATATAGCGGCAATACGTCCTCGGGAAAACCCGGCTGCTTTTGATCGAGATTGACGGCCACAAGCTCGAATGCCACGGGAGCGCGCCGCCTGAGGTTGAGCAAAATATCGAGCATCGTGTAGGAATCCTTGCCGCCCGAAAGGCACACCATCACCCGGTCGCCTTCGTCAATCATGCGAAAGTCCTCGATGGCGCGACCGGCGTTGCGGCGTATGCGCTTCTGTAACTTGTTGAACTCGAGCTCTCGGCTCTTTGCCGTCGCGGCCATTCGATACCCTCGGGTGCTATAATCGTATGGTATTATTCTACAGTGGGAATTAAGAATCGATTGAACAATTCGTTCACACTGATTGAGGAGAAAAAACATGGCACACACCGTTCGCAAGATGGACTACTGTTACCTCACCATCGCCAGCCGCGCGGGGCAGGGTGGCAAGATCCTAAAAATACTCAAGGAGGCGGGCGTCAACTTGCTTGCGTTGAGCGCGTTCCCGTGCGGCCAGGGCCTGGCGCAATTCGACCTCATGCCGGAGAAAATGGCGGATTTGACTAAGGTCGCCAAGCTCAACAAATGGAAAGTGAGCAACCCGAGAAAGGGATTCTTGGTTCAAGGAGATGACGAAGTGGGCGCCTGCTTAGCCCCGCTGGCAAAGCTCGCGGATAAGAAGATCAATGTCACCGCGGCGGATGCCATCAGTACCGGTAACGGGCGCTTCGGTATGATCTTCTGGGTCAAGCCCAAGGACTACGAGAGCGCGGCGAAAGTACTGGGCGCGAAGTAGTTTATTGAGCTCCCGAGCTCGGTCGCATGTTGTATCCCGATCGGTTCGAGGTCATCGTCGTTGGGGGCGGCCACGCCGGAACCGAGGCGGCGTTAGCCGCGGCTCGGCTCGGCGCCCGGACGCTGTTATTGACACAGAATATCGAGACGCTCGGGCAGATGTCCTGCAACCCGGCGATCGGCGGCATCGGCAAAGGGCATTTGGTCAAGGAGATCGATGCCCTTGGCGGGTTGATGGCGCGGGCCGCCGACCGGGCGGGGATCCAGTTTAGGATATTGAACGCCCGCAAGGGTCCGGCGGTGCGCGCAACCCGTGCGCAGATCGACCGGACCCTCTATAAGTGCGTCGTGCGGCGAGCGCTCGAAGCACAACCCAATCTCACGATCTTTCAAGCCGCAGTCGAGGATCTGATGTTGGCCGGTGACCGGATCGCCGGGATCGTCACGCAGATCGGGCTGTGCTTCGAGGCGCCCTGTGTCGTCTTGACCGTGGGGACTTTTCTCGGCGGTAAGATCCATGTGGGCGATCAAAACCACCAAGGAGGCCGCGCGGCGGATCCGCCGTCCAATGTTTTGGCGCAACGGCTGCGGGAAATGCCGTTCCGAGTCGGCCGGCTGAAGACGGGGACACCTCCGCGGCTCGATGGGCGCACGCTGGACTACGAGAAGATGGAGGCGCAACCGGGGGACGAACCGGTACCGGTATTTTCTTTTCTCGGCACGAACGCCGACCATCCACGCCAGGTCCAATGCCATATCACCCGCACGAACGCGCGCACCCACGCCTTGATTCGTGCGGGCCTCCACCGTTCGCCGATGTATAACGGCACTATCGAAGGGGTGGGGCCCCGGTACTGCCCTTCGGTGGAAGACAAGATCGTGCGGTTTGCCGATAAGGAGACCCACCAGATCTTCGTCGAGCCGGAAGGATTGGAGACCGGTGAAGTTTATCCGAACGGGATCTCGACCAGCCTTCCCTTCGACGTGCAAATCGCGCTCGTACGCTCGATCGCGGGATTCGAGCAGGCCCATATCACCCGTCCAGGTTACGCGATCGAATACGATTTTTTCGACCCGCGCGACTTGCGGCCCTCGCTCGAGACCAAACATATTCGAGGATTATTCTTCGGCGGCCAGATTAACGGCACGACCGGTTACGAGGAAGCCGCGGCCCAAGGATTGATCGCCGGAATGAATGCGGCCTTGAGGGTCCAGGATCGCGACCCTTGGACGCCGCGCCGCGATGAGGCCTACATCGGCGTGCTGATCGATGATCTGATCACCCGCGGCACGAGCGAGCCGTATCGTATGTTCACCAGCCGCGCCGAGTACCGCCTGATGTTGCGAGAAGATAACGCCGATCTCAGGCTCACGCCGAAAGGCCGGACATTGGGCCTGGTGGACGATGCGCGCTGGCGCGCGTTTGAAACCAAACGCGAGCGGATCGCATCCGAGCAAGCGCGCCTGCGGGCGACATGGTTGCGGCCGGACGAAATTCTGCCGTGCGATGCCCTGCGCGTACTCGGCGGGCCCTTGGCGCGCGAGCAAACACTCGCCGAGCTATTACGGCGGCCGGATTTGGCCTATTCAACTCTCATGTCATTGCCGGGCGCGGGGCCCGGCGTCGATGATGCCACCGTGGCCGGGCAGATAGAGATCCAAGCCCGCTACAGCGGTTACATCGATCGGCAACAGCAAGAGGTGACGAGAAATCAGGCGCAGGAGGAGACTCCGCTGGCGCTCGATTTGGACTATACGGCCGTTCGCGGCTTGT
>JBOIDH010000376.1:0-2846 GCA_050740495.1 Gammaproteobacteria bacterium
CGCCCCCACGCTCGGAGTCTTCGTGGACCGCGTGTGCGACTGTCTGCAACGGGTCAATCAAGAGCTCATTGCGATTGGCGCCGAGAAACATCGCATCACGGGCAGCACGGTGGTGGCGCTCCTGGCGATCGGACCCGGTTGCGCGATTCTGTGGGCGGGTGATAGCCGCGCGTATCTATTTCGCGATGGCGCGCTCAAGCAGTTGACCGCCGACCATTCGCAGATCGATCTCTACGTGAAGATGGGTCTGATTGGCCGTGATCAAGCCGCCAACCATCCCTTGTCGAATGTCGTGACTCGCGCCGTGGGGATCCATGAAGCGTTGCTTCTCGATCGAGACACGATCGAGGCCCGCGCCGGCGATCGTTTTCTATTGTGCTCGGATGGCCTCTATCGACACGTGCCCCACGAAGAAATCGCCAGCCTGCTTAGCACCGGTTCCGCCAGCAGCGCTGCCCAAACCTTGCTCGATCTCACGCTGGACAGGGGTGCTCTCGACAACGTGACCGTGGTGCTCATCGATGTGTCCGATGCGCGCCGCGCGGAAGACTCGGCGTCTCATCTGGATGATACACAGCCGCGCCTAAGGATGAGCGAAGGCGCGGGCAAAGCATCCCGTGAATTTTAAGGAAGCTCTGCAAAAGTGTCGCGAGCAAGCCCAGATGCGCGAAGCCGCGGAGCGAGTCGCGAGACATATCAGGTAGATAGGCGAGCGACGAGCGAGCACGCGACAAAGCAGATGGGCTGCGCAGTAACTTTTGCAGAGCTTCCATAATGCTCGAACGAAATATCGATCCGCGCGAACTGGGAAAATTCGAATCGTTGGCGTCGCGATGGTGGGACCCCGATGGCGATCTTCGCACTCTGCATGATATCAACCCCACGCGCTTGCGCTACATCGACGAACGCGCACCCCTCGCCGGGAAAAAGGTCTTGGATGTCGGTTGCGGGGGCGGCATCCTGTCGGAGGCCATGGCCAGACTGGGAGCGGAGGTTAGCGCGATCGACGCGAGCGAAGCGGCGATTGAAATCGCGACATTGCATGGGCTCAAGAGCCAGGTTGTGGTTGAGTACGCCGCCGCGACGCCGGAAGAATTCGCCCGCGTGCACGCCGGGGAATACGATGTCGTCACCTGCTTGGAGCTGCTCGAGCACGTGCCGCAACCGGAGAATGTGATTCAAGCCTGCGCGCGCCTGGTCAAACCGAGCGGTCCGGTCTTTTTCTCGACGATCAACCGCACCGCCCGGGCTTATCTCCTGGCGGTGATAGGCGCCGAATATCTAATGGGCTTGCTGCCGAGGGGAACCCACCAATACGCGCGCTTTATCCGCCCCTCGGAATTGGCGCGCTGGGCAAGACGGCATGCGTTAACGCTCGCCGATCTCAAAGGATTCGCCTACAACCCCCTGACGCGGGAGGTTACGATCACCGATGACCTCGCCGTCAACTATATCGCTTGTATGCTTGCTCCATGAGCGGTCCGCCCATGCAGGCGGTTTTCTTCGACCTCGACGGGACCCTGGCCGATACGGCGCCCGATCTCGCCGTGGCCCTTAACAGACTGCGCGCGGAAGCAGGATTGGCCAGGCTGCCGCTAGCCTCGATCCGGCCGAAGGTTTCTGGCGGCACCCCCGCCTTGCTCGGCTTGGCCTTTGATCGCATCGATGTACTAAGCGAGGAATTCCAACGCTTACGCACGCGGTTTCTGGGGCTATACGGTGAGCGCGTGGCCGAGCAAACACTTTTGTTCCCGGGCATGGAGAAGGTGCTGTCCTTCGTTGAAACCGCCGGACTCCCGTGGGGGGTGGTCACCAACAAACCGGGGTGGTTAACCCATCGCTTACTCGATGCACTGGATCTATCGACGCGCGCCCGCTGTGTCGTGAGCGGCGACACGACGACTCATCGCAAACCGCATCCGGCCCCTTTGCTGCACGCCGCGGATCTCCTGTCCGTAAAAGCCGCGCAATGCGCTTTCGCGGGCGATGCGAGGGACGATATCGTGGCCGGTCACAAAGCCGGTATGAAAACGCTAGTTGCCCGTTTCGGATATATCGACCCCGGCGAAGACACCGCCGCTTGGGGCGCCGACGGCGAAGCGCATGCGCCCGCCGACATCGTGCGCTGGTTACGATCTTGGACCGTGTGAAGTGGATTGCGCCGATCATTGCCGCGAACGAGTGGCGGTACCTGGTTCGAACTATTACTACAGCACCGTTTTTTTGCCGGCGGAACGCCAAAGGCCGCTGCACGTAATGTTCGCATTCAAGGAGGAACTGACGGCCATCCCGAGGACGTGCGCCGATCCGGGCGTCGCGCGCTTGAAACTAGAGTGGTGGCGACAGGAGCTCACAGCGGTGTTTTCCGGAGGCCGCTCCGCGCATCCGGTGGCGACGGCGCTTGCGGAACTTGCCGAGCGCGCGGCGGCGCCGAAAACCGAGATCTTCGCGGCCATCGACGCCGTCGAACATGACATCGGCCCCCTCGCGTGCCCCACCTTCGCGGACCTCACGGCGCACTTCGGCAGGGTTTACGGCGGCTTTTGGCGCATCGCCGCCGGCATCGCCGGGTTCGATCATGGTGCCACGCCGGATCGCATCGCTGATCTCGGGAGCGCCGTCGATCTGAGCCAGTCATTACAGGACGTGCGGATAGACGCCGCCCGAGGCCGTGCCGTCCTGCCCGCCGCCGAGCTTAGCGCGCACGGGATCGATCCCTGCGATCTGTCCAGTCCGCAAGCGCCGGCGCGCTTGCGTCCTATCCTTGCCGTACACATCGAGCGGCTCCGTGGCTTGCTCTCCGACGGTATCGCGCGGGTGCCGGCGCTCGATCGCATGCGCCAGTT
>JBOIDH010000377.1:0-2815 GCA_050740495.1 Gammaproteobacteria bacterium
CGCGTCCCCCTGCGACGCTATTATCGGCGCCGGGGGCCGCATCGAGGGCACCACGCTAATCCAGACCAAAGGCTTCCCGTATACGCTGCACGATCTGCTCGGCGATTCGGAGCTGGTGCGCCTCCACCGCGATGGTTGCTACGTCACGCTGCGGATCACCTCGAGCATGTACCACCGTTTCCACGCCCCCCATGACTGTCGAGTCAAGCGGGTCGCCTATATATCCGGAGACACGTGGAACGTAAACCCGATCGCGCTCAAGCGTGTTGAAAAGCTTTTCTGCAAAAACGAGCGGGCGATAGTTGAGACCCGGCTGGAGGCGACGGGGCATACGGTCACTTTGGTGCCGGTCGCGGCGGTGCTCGTTGCCAGCATCCGCCTGCACTTCCTCGATGTCCTGCTGCACCTCAAGCATCGTGGGCCGAACGTCATTCCCTGCGACGCACCGTTCCTCAAGGGCGAGGAAATGGGTTGGTTTCAGCATGGATCGACCATCATCGTCTTCGCGCCCGACGGCTTCAAGCCGTGCGAGCACGTGAAAGAAGGAACGGTCATCCGCACCGGACAGCCGCTACTGCGGTTGCCGGAGAGCGACAGCGCGCTTCCCGGTGAACCAAGGACGGGAGCGCTACGGCCGTAGAAGACCTAGGTGAGCGTGATTTAGTTATTCAAAGTCGTGGCCTGGGACAAACGGACCACCGTTGACGCGACGGATCCCGATCGTTGCCGGTTTGGGCGCCGCGAGCGCGTTGCCGCCGCGGTTGCCTTGTGCATACGGGGATGCCGGGTGTCGTAACCTATTTTGCGATTATTGGAGCAAGGCCCCCCTGGCGGGGATCATCTCGGCCATCATGACGGCGATGATGTTTATGTAGACGATTGCTGGCCGCCGAAGGGCGCTCTCGCGCTAGCCATCCGTGAGTTCGAGCCGCCGCTCAATGCGCTCTATGCGCGACTCGATTACACGAAAGCGATCGTTGCTCGCCGGAATCATGGCTACCAGCGCCGCAAGATGCTGCTCGACAGCAATCAGCCGGCTATCCATAAAACCGAGCTTCTCGTCGACGCGATCGAGGCGGCCGCGGATCGCGCGGAGCTGCTCCAGCACCAAGTTTTCGGTTTCGGTCATAGTGATAGTCTATACCGGGTGGCCGAAATCGTCGAATGCCCAGGGCGAAGGCTCGCTCCGAAGGCCAGCACCAGGCCTGCGGCTAGGGATTTAGCCCCTCGGGTGTCAAGTGTTTTTTCCGAATAGAGGGGACCTGCGCGAGCCTAGTAGTGCGTTCCATGAAAAGGGTTACAGCTCAGGCGAGGCCCAAGTCGAACTTTTTCCAGCGGAACGGGACAGGCGCTTCATTAAATGTCATCCCCTGCGATGCGCCGTTCCGCTGCGAGACCCGCCGGCTCGGGGCAGTAGCCCACCACCTGCGCCTTGGCGTGAAGGTAAACCACATGGTGCCAATGGTCGTAAGTCTCCTTCTGATCCCCCGACCAGGCGAGATGTCGGGCAACGGGATGCTCAAGCGGTCGCAGAAGGGGTCGAAAGTCGCGGCATCATATCCCCGCTGAGCCGCACCACCTTGCGATAGCAGACTATGTAGTAGATTCCGTAAATCAGCGTGAAGCCGATAAGTGCCGGCGTATTGTCATAGAAAGACAGCGCGCGGACGATTTTCCGGCGGTAGATTGAAAACAGCGTTTCGACGATTGGGTAGGCCGCCAGGGCGACGACGAACCACGGCGAGATGCCAGCATTGCGAGCGACGAGTTGAATCGAGAGCTGGGCATACATGAAGCCAATAAAATAAGCGCCGGCGTCGCCGAGGAAGACCTTGCCGCGCGGGTAGTTCCGTAGCAGGAAGCCCACGTTGTTGGGCGGAAAAACATCCCTGCTTGCCAATTTCTGGGCGGCCGAGACCGCAACTGCAAGCGTGCTCTTCCCAAATAGATCTTTTACGCTCATTTTCGTTCCCCGATTCAGAAGTGTTCATCCGATGTGATCCGCGGGCGATCGCGTCCTTGTGATCTGCCCGCGGTGAGAGGAATATTACTAGCGGATTGTGACGACCGAGTGGCTAGGGGATTACGACCGTGTGACTGCGCGGTGCGGACTGGAGATGGGTGCTACGGTTCATTCCTGTCTGCGAGCGGTGTTCACGCAGTCATGTTTGGCCCGTGTGCTCCTGACACTCACGGCAACCGCATCAGCGGCTGTCCCATGCGAATGACGCTTCTCTCCAGCACGTTTTCGGACAGCGTGAAATCATAGGCGGCCGTCGTTCTTGCTATGCTTCCAATAACCAAAGTCGCTAGACCGCCACCGGCGCGGCAGCAGCCCAAAGTACAGCAAGAAACAGCGCGTAATAGAGTGCACAGTCTTGCGCAGAGCGCCTTGCTTAAGCCGCCGGTGGTCGGAGGCAAAGACCGCCAGTGCGGAATCAAAGGTGACCCGAAAGCCCCCGCGCTTGATACGCCACATCACTTCGGAGTCTTCGTTCACGACTAAGGCGGGGTCAAATCCGCCCACCGCTTGCAGGACATCACGGCGACAACATAGATTGGAACCGCTTGCGGCCGGTATCCCAAGACTATCTGACAAGCGTTGCCCGCGGGCAAACCACGCGTAGTAGCTCTCATAGTCACCTATCGATAGCTTGGAGCCATAAACCGCATCGCTTAATGGGTGCTGCATCAATCGGTCGAAGAAACCCGGTGCAAAGGTGACATCCGCATCAGTGAACACCAGCCACGGTGTTCTGGCCGCCGCCATTCCGGCATTGCGTGCCTCGGCGATAGTCCCAGGGTAGCGCAATAA
>JBOIDH010000378.1:0-2805 GCA_050740495.1 Gammaproteobacteria bacterium
GCCTCGCGTACCGCGGGTTCGGACATCGGCTGGGCCCTTGAGATGGAAGGGGACGCGCGCCCTTCCGATCCTCGTCCGATGGCCCATCCGCCCGGGACCTCGGTTAGCGTCCGCGATCTCATGTTCAACACCCCGGCGCGGCGAAAATTCCTACGCCGCGAGCGCACCGAATTCCTGCACGTACAGGAGTTGCTGAAGCGCATCGCGATAAGCCGCTGCGCCGTGGCTTTTCGGGTGCTCAATAACGGCCGCGCCGTGCTCAATCTTCGC
Source organism: Gammaproteobacteria bacterium (assembly GCA_050740495.1). Lineage (GTDB taxonomy): Bacteria > Pseudomonadota > Gammaproteobacteria > JACCXJ01 > JACCXJ01 > USCg-Taylor. Next base: position 271 of record JBOIDH010000378.1, read on the forward strand.
TCGACAGAACCACAAAGCGAGTCTCGGGTGCAAGACTTAGCGGGCGATCGTTTTATGGGGCGTGCGGCTTCCTTCGATCTGACCAGCGACGGGATCCGCGCCTGGGGGTGGGCGGCGCTCCCGCAAGCGGGAGATCCGAGCATTCAATACCTGTATGTGAACGGTCGAATCTTGCGCGATCGCACGGTTAACCATGCCATCCGCCGGGCGTATGAAGATACGCAACCGCCCGGCGCGGAGCCGGCCTTTATCGTTTTCTTGGAGATGGAAGCGGGCGCGGTCGATGTCAATGTTCATCCGGCCAAGTACGAGGTCCGGTTTGGTCAATCTCGGCTCATCCATGACTTTGTCTATAGCGCGGTGAAGCACGCGCTTACGGGTACAGCGAGCGAGCGATCACGCCTAAGTGCCAGCGCGCTGCATACGCTTGCGCAGCCGCCTTGCGTTAACCAGGCGCGTCCCGCCTATGTGCAGGCTCAAAGTCCAGAGGCCCCGGATTTTCTCGGCGCGCCACTCGGACGCGCCATTGCACTCTTGAATAGCCGCTATCTGCTTGCGGAAAACGCGCTGGGATTGGTGGTCGTCGATGCCGAGGGCGCGCTGCGGCGCTTGATTGCCTCGCGCATCCGAGCGGCGCGCCACGGAGATCCGGTTTGCTCCCAACCCTTGCTGATCCCGCAACCGGTCAGCGTGCCGCCCCCCGAGGCCGAGCGGGTCCTCGGTCACACGCGCTTATTGGAGCGCTTGGGGTTGGAGCTTGATCGCGGAGGCCCCCACACGATAATCGTGCGGCGCATCCCCGCGCTTTTACGCGGCTGCGACGGCGAGCGGTTGATCCGCGACGTCGCCGCGGTCTTCGCCAAGCCCGGGGATCCCGAAGCGGCCCTGGAACGGGCGCTTTGCGATATCCTGGCGAAGCACGGCGCAACCCTGGCGCTTGCTTCGAGAACGCTCGGCCACTGGGATGGCTGGCTTCGTGAGATCGAGAGTCTGGGCCTGGGGCGCCCCGGGGCGGCGCGCGGTCTGTGGCGGCAACTGACCGATGAGGATCTTTCCTTCCTGATTGCAGGCGGGCTGCGCCAATCCGACGAACATCCGGCTGAGAGCTTGTGAAAAAATCTGCTGCGCTCGCGATGTCGCGTTCCGGCGGTGCTCGGAATCCTCATGTATTTCAATATACACTCCGGTTCCTGCGCTCCGGCAGAACGCGACCTCCCATCGCTAGCGACGATTTTTTCACAACCTCTGAGTAAGATGCCGGTGCCGACCGCGATTTTTCTCATGGGCCCCACGGGCGTGGGAAAGACTGCGCTGGCCGTCGATCTGGCCGCCACGCTTCCGTGCCGGTTAATCAGCGTCGATTCGGGAATGATCTACCGCGGTATGGACATCGGAACCGCAAAGCCCAGCCCAGAAGTTCTGGCCGGCGCACCGCATAGCCTCATCGATATCCGTGACCCCGGGGAAACCTATTCGGCGGCGGAGTTTCGCGCCGACGCGCTGCGCGAGCTGGACACGGTCCTTAAGGCGGGGCGGGTGCCCTTGCTGGTCGGAGGAACCGGTCTTTATTTTCGGGCGCTAGCCGAGGGGATCTCGGCGCTCCCGAGCGCCGATACGGAGGTGCGCGCACGCATCGCCGCAGAGGCGTCCAAGCGAGGCTGGGGCGCGTTGCATGAGCAACTCGCTAAACTCGACCCCCGCGCCGCCGCGCGCATACACCCGCATGACGCGCAGCGCATTCAACGGGCTCTGGAAGTGTGCGAGTTGTCCGGCAAGACCCTCACCGAGCTGCTCCGGAAAGATACCCGGCAGCCGTTGCCATACCGGGCGCTCAAGCTGGTCGTGGCGCCCGGCGATCGGATGGATTTGCACCGGCGTTTGCGGATCCGTTTCCAGCACATGCTGGATCGCGGTCTCCTCGATGAAGTCGAGGGTCTGTATGCGCGGGGGGATCTCACCGCGGCGTTACCGTCGCTGCGGTCGGTGGGCTACCGCCAGGTGTGGCAATACCTGGAGGGACAGGTTGACTATGAGACGATGATCGAGCGCGCCGTCACCGCGACGCGGCAGCTCGCAAAACGCCAATTGACGTGGTTACGCGCGGAACGATCCGCTCGCTGGTTCAGGAGCGATGATCCCTGTCTGGGCCACAACGTCGTGACCTTTCTCGGCCAGCACGCTGTCGCGGGCTCATGCCCGCCCTAGGTGCGTGACAGCGGGCGATCACACCGGCCGCGAGCCGGAAATCATGCGATCAGTCATTACATAACTTAACAGTATCCTGTCGATGAAAATTAAGAGTACACATTAAGTAGGAGCGCACGGAATTTTTCGTTGCTTGCGTAATCAGATAGACTACATGTTTCGGAGAATCCCGCGCGCGAGCGGCGCATCGGGAAGAAGCGAGATTGTACGGCGCTTAACTCCCGGGAAGGAAAGGCGTGATTTAAGAATACGAACAAATTGAAGCAGGAGGGGTAGATAATGAGTAAAGGCCAGTCATTACAAGAGCCGTTCCTCAATGCGTTGCGTAAA
>JBOIDH010000379.1:0-2759 GCA_050740495.1 Gammaproteobacteria bacterium
CTTCATAGACGGGGTCGCCGCGATCGTCGAATTCCAATGGCGGTTGGAAGTACTTGACCCCTTCGGGCCACCGATAGCCCAGCTTCGCCAAAAGGGCAGGGACTCCGCTTCGGCCGTCGAGTTAGTCGACGCCTCGATTGATCATCCGGGCTCCTTCAGGATCGCGCGGAGTCAGGTAACCTCGGGCTGGACGAAGGTAGTGACGTCAAGGCTCAGGCAGTGGAGCGCTCTCTGGGTGGTCCTTGAGTGAGACCGCTTTGAGCTGCAGGTTGGGAATGCTCGTCAACTTGCCATCATTACTGAGCAGCACGGCATTTTCAACGATTGCGCTAGCCGCGATGATCGCATCCGGAAGTTTCAGCCGGTACAGGCGGCGCAGGGCGACCGTCTGGTCCCGAACCGCATCGGTGATCGCCACGCGGTCCGCGACAGCAAGAATCGCACGAATTCGCGCTTCCTCATCAGGTTGTAGGCCTGGAAACGATAGAAGTTCGATCTCGGTAATGACCGAAACCCTGCATCGCCCAGAGGGTAAAGCTGTGGCGAGGCGGTCGTTGATGAGGTAGATAACCGTGTTCGTATCGAGCAGGTAATTCATTCCCACTCGGCACGTACATGACGCTGGTATTCCAGTCCATCGATCCCCGCAAAGCTTCGAATAGTTCCAGCAAAGCGCATGAGCGCTTCGGCATTGGAATCTGCGGGGATGGCCTCAGTGGTCTGCCCGCTGAGGATGAGCACGACCTCGTGCGGGCCGGGTCGTACCGTCTCCGGCACCTTGATGACCAGCGTGCGGTCTTCGGGGATATCGAGCGTTTGGGTAATCGTGATCATGGCGATCCCGTCGGGGCGACGTACTGCGACTTAGATAATACCACAAGAGCCTTCCGGCACGTTTCTATGAGAGCCACGTTTTCTCGCCAACTTCGCCTTTGCACTCCTGGTGAGCGGGGCGTTATATCGTCGAGCTAAGCACGCCGGGTTGTCCTGGCGGCGCCGCCTCTCATGCTCGATCTTGTGAACTCGGGAATGTATCTGAATCCCGATCTGATGGCATACGGTTGTATTGTTGTTCAACCAGGTAATTGGCAAGCGTGACCTCTCCAGTCATAGACTCGCTTCGTGTTGGGGAATTTTTCGGGGATCAGTACAGCACGGTTATGCACCATCAGGCGCTTACGCAACAATCGCCCCGGCATTTTATCAATTTAAACAATAGGTCAAAAACAAATAAGCGCTCTCATAATGCTGAGGTCGGTGGTTCGAGGCCACCCACAGCCGCCAAAATCAATCGATTAGCTTTGTTTTTTAGCCTGCTTTCTCATCATAAGCGGTCCCCGGAAACCTATTTCCTCCCCTTTAATGTTCTGACGCAATTGACTTTATTTTGCGCAGGGCCTTTCAAAAAAATGCTGCGGTTGTAAGGGAAAGAAACGTACGCCATCCGGATATCTCATTGATTAATCTGGGTATTGATGCCGAAACGAGCGGAGCATTGGATGTGCTCCGCTCACGAGCGCACAAAGTCTTTAAGAAATAATTGGTTATCCTCTCCTCGCCTGGTTAGGTGCGGCCCATGCCGTAAACCAACTCCTGAATGTTGGAACGGTGCCACGCGCAAAACGAGTACCACTACACCGGTACCGCAATGCTTCTTTTCAGCAATATCAAGTTGATAATAATGGATAATCAAAATTATCCGAGGAGTCTAGCCACGCCTTCCAGTTATGCTGTAGGTGAGCATTTCGAACAATTCATAAAACAGCAAGTTGAAGGGGGCGCTACGCCAGTGCGAGCGAAGTCGTTCGTGACGCACTCCGCTTGCTCGAAGAAGAGCAACAGCGGTGTGAGGCCACACTGGACGCACTTCGCGGCCAGATCTTGGGGAAGGTGTCCGGTCTTGCGCTTCCGGGCAGTATCTCATCCCAGCGATACCGACGTCCTAATTGTGCGAGTGCTGCACAAGGCGCGTGATCTTCCGGCCTTGCTCTAAGGGCAGGGGGTGAACTTGAGCGCGTTCCGACCTCGAATGACTTTCCAATTCGAGTGGTCGTTTATCGTTAAGGGTTGTTAGATGCCTGCCCGTAGAGCGAGCGCCTGATGGCTGGCAAGGCACTGACTGGGCAGGCGTCTAACAAGCCTCGATGTAGGAAACCGCGGGAGTGTGTCTGTGATCCCGGACTATGGGGATTGTCCGGGCGATTCGTGTCGTTTGAACGTGAGAATTGAGTTGGCGGTACGTGCGACGCACATCGATGAAGTACCTGTTTCGGGATACGCGTTGGTTTTTTTGCAGGACTGTGTGCAAAAAAGGTCGGAAAATCTCTGTATTTTCACCCATAAGCAATAGCATCCCGTCGCCCCGACTGCGGCGATATCTCACGTTGGCGAGTTTGTCGGCTGTTCGTGGAATGCTCATGACGGTGGCGCCCGTGGAGTGTGTGCTCGCTCGATGGTTTCAATGACGGTCATCGGCGCACCGCACGCGGGACACACGTACGTGTTGTGAGGTATGGCGTTGGCATTGAGGGCCTCTGAGGGCGCTTCGGCGTGATCGGCGTCGTCCAGGAGGAGCGTACGGATCTGTTGCACGGTACTGGCGCGTTGGTGGTTGGCGAAGAGACCGAAGTGGCGGATGCGGTGGAAGCCCGTTGGGAGGACATGGATGAGAAAGCGCCGGATGAACTCGTCGTTCGTCAACCGCATGGTCTTGTAGCGCTTAGCCGACTTCGCCCGATAGTCCTTCCACGTGAACGTGA
>JBOIDH010000380.1:0-2755 GCA_050740495.1 Gammaproteobacteria bacterium
GTGTTGGAGAGTATTCGCGCTGCCTTGGTTGAGATCCCCTCACCCCAACCCTCTCCCGGGAGGGAGAGGGAGTTAACGGAATACCCATAGATTCTACCGAGGAGCCTTTTTTATTATGCGTGGGCTGCGAGAGCCGGTCTGACATGAGTTTTTGGACCGAGACGGGCGCTTATGGCGCGGTCCATAAAGCCATGCACCGCGATGCCGCCGCCGGCCGCGGCGCGCTCATCGTCTTCGTGCACGGGATCTTCGGGGACTGCCGCGGGACCTGGGGCAACATGCCCGAATGGGTTTTGGAAACCGCGGGGACCGATGCGGACGTGGTCTCCTTCCAGTACCCGGCGCAACTCTGGGAACGCACCAGCATCCCCCAGGCTGCCGACGATCTCAAGACCTGGCTCGAGACGCAGTTCAACGATCATCGCCACCTGCTGTTCGTGACCCACAGCACCGGGGGCCTGGTCGTCAAGCACATGTTGCGCGAGGCGTTCGCGGCCATAGAACAGCAGATGCAAACCGGGAGCTTCGACATCGCCGTCTCGGGATCGGTGTGGCTGCGCACCCGGCGCGTCATCAATATCGCCGTGCCGCATGCAGGCGGTTCCCGCATTCTGACCGGCATCAGCCGGCTCCTGTATCAAGCGCTTTTTTATCCGCTGACGGTGCCGTTTCTACGGCTGGCCCGGTTCCTGACTCAAGGGGCCAGGGATTGGGGCAGGAACGACATCCTGCCCGCCCTGCGCTGGCAAAACCCCTGGTTGTTGGCGCTCGAGACCGAATTTGTCCGGCAATTGCAGCGCGCCGCGGCCTTGGAACTGCCGGCGCCGGTCATCCACGACGTGTTCGCCAAGTCGGACCTCTCGGTCCCGATCGAGGCGGACCCGCGGGAGCGCAACATCTATTTCCGTGGCACCCATGGCTCCGTCAAGGTACCGAAGCATCCGGCGGCGCCGGTGGTGACGATCGTCTCCAAGCTCAGCAGCCGTTATCTCCGGAATCCGGCGCTCGAGCTCGTGGATCGGACCTTGATGCGGATTGCCGATGTGAACCGGGTTACCGGCGTCCATACGCTGATCGGCGGCGGGGCGGACGCCGCGGTGGCCGGTGAACGCGTTGGCACGCGGCAGCGCGGCGGCTCGGCCGGGACCCAGCGGGAGGTTCGTGATCTGGTCGCGAAGAAACTCCGTGGCGGGAGCGAAGGCTCACGCCGCGTCGTGATCACGGGCATGGCCGGGGTCGGCAAGTCCGCAGTAACGCGCATGGTTGCCTGGCGCCTCGGACGGCTTTACCTTGCCGATCCGCGCGATGAGACGCCTTTCCCGCTGCTTATCCCTATGCAGCAGATGAATTTTGCGAAAGAGGAGGCGCTGGACGAGAACGCTTGGGACGCATTATGGGCTTGGTGGGCGCGCTGGGCGCGCAGTCTCTATCCCGATCAGCCGATCGACACCGGCTGGGTCGAGCAATCATTTCGCACCCGCGCCACCGCGGTGATCCTGGACGGCGTGGATGATTTCCTGGTCAATCACCCCAGCCTCGGATTGTCGTACTTCGTCGCCATGTTGAGAAACGTGAGCGCTCGCTATGGTGACAACCGGCAGTTCTCGGTGGTGGTCGCCATCCGCAGCGGTTTCCACGGGCTGGAACGCTTGGCGAGCGATCCCAAGGATGTGCATGAGGTCTTGCGGCTCAGCGTCGCCCAGGCACGCGAGACCTTTCCGGCCTGCCAAGCTTGGTTACCGTACGTGCAAGACCCAAACCTGCTGGATCTCGTGCTCACGCCGCTCATCCTCTCCAACTTCGAACCCGACGTGGAGGACCTCAGCCAGGCGCAGTCGCTCACCCCCGCTGCGATCATGGATCAGACGATGCGAACAATGTTACGGCGCAGCAATCTCGTCGGGGTGCGCTTGCCAGGGCGCGAAACGGCGGAGATCGACCACTTGCTCCATGCGCTCAGGTTGATCGCCTGGCTGTTTTTCTCTACCCATCGCGGGGAAGCCGAGGCGGGAGTGCTCGGCGAGGAGGCTAGGAAGGCGTGGGAACGCTGGGAAGGGCATTTTCGCACGCTGGGAGTCCTTGAGGAGGCCGCCGATGTCATCGCCGGATTTCGCCAGGTTGCCGAGGGAGCGGGAGCCATTCTGCAACGCACGGTGTTCGTGTCGACGGGCCCGAACAAGGTGCGTTTCAGTCACCGCAGTTGGCAGGAGTTTCTCCTGGCCCAGTACTTTGTCCTGTGTCTACGCTGGGGGAATGTCGAGGACTTCGGCGTTACCGCGTTCAACTCCCATATCTACCGCATGGCGGGCGAGTGTTTCCGCGGCGAGACCATTACCGAGGAACGGGCCGCCGCGGTGCTGGAGGCCTGGCGGCACTCCGGAAACACCTACATCACGGGCAACCTCATCGCGTTCCTGGCCTGGACGCAGACAGGAATCGAGCCGCGAGCGCTGCAGCGACTGCTCGATGAATTGCCGCGTTTCGAGGCCCTTTCACGCGTCGTGCTCATTGCCGGTTTAGGCTATCGGGTGCTGGTGAATGGCCCCGGAGACGCCTCTGTCGGCGATATTCGCCGGGCGCTCTTACCGAAGCTGCGTGTTTTTTCGAACCCCGAGACCACACCGGTTGACGATGCGGTGGCATCCAGCCTCGCATGGTGCTATCAAAAGGCGTTCGCCGGATTATTCGGCATGCCCGCTCCGGAGACGCCGTGGCCCGAGATCGGTTTCAGCGACGCCGAGACCATCAAAGCCCT
>JBOIDH010000381.1:0-2754 GCA_050740495.1 Gammaproteobacteria bacterium
GACATCAGGATCTCGTAAAATACGGCCATCGCCTCGTGGCGTGCGAACGTCCTGCTTTTGAGACGCTCCTTGAGCGCGCCGTGGCAGAAGTACTCCATCACGATGTAGGCGTTCAAATCGGTGAAACCCTGATCGTAGATCTTGACCACGTAGGGGCTTTGGATGCTGGCGATCAGACCATACTCGCGTATAAACAGCGTGATGAACTGTTCATCCTCAAGCAGTTTTTCGTCCAGTACCTTCAAGGCCACCGTTGTCCCGGCTTGCAAGTGCTTCGCCATGAAGATGATGGACATGCCGCCTTTGGCGAGCTCTCTGATCACCTGGTAGCCGTCGATCTTGACGCGCGCGTGATCGCCGGAACCGGGAGGATCCGCGACCGTCGCGCTTGGAAGGGGTTCGACCCCGAGTTCGGAGAGCAGCAGGGTTTTCTCCGAGTCCACGGTGGCTTCGGCCGAGGCTTCGCCCGTGACTTGCCGCTGCAGCACGGCGTTAATCGCCGCGGTCAGCCGCACCCTGGACACGTCCCTCCGCGACAGGCACGCCGCGGTGGCGAGGGCCACGGCCTGTGCCGCCGCCTCGCTGTCCTCGGGGTCGATCAGGGCAATGGTCGGAGGGCGCTCGGGAGAGACAGGCATCCGACGCAACCATTCCAGACCCTTGCTATGGCTCGCGCCACAATCGAGCAGCACGAGATCGACCCTCGGCCAAAGTGTGGGGGTTTTATCCCCCGAGCGAAGCTCCCAATCCTCTACCTCAACGTCCGGCCACTCGATTGCGAGCAACTGCGCGAGCAGCACGCGGAAATCCTCCGTATCGGAAACAATCAAGAAGCTTGGCATCGAGGAAGATCGTTCTTGGGTCAAAAAAAGCCGTGGGGAGCTTAGGTTCAGGTTTTGCCGTGTTATCGGCGAGGGAGTTTAATAATTCAGCCAAACCACCCCCAATGGTGTGTCGATGAAACACCTGTGCGCTGCATGAGCTCCGGTATCAAGCAGCCGGACTGATGCCGACGCGTTCCGGCTCGCCGCCCTGAAGATATCGCCGTAACGCGAACAGACCGAGGGGCGTGATAAGCGCCATGAGTCCGACAAGCAGCCATAACGTTTCGCAATCGCGCGGGCCGGTCTCGGGACAGTAGTTCCCGAGCAGAAACCCGGAGAGCATCCCGACGAAAAACTTTGCGATGAAAAACGGCAGAAAGGAGAGCGACATATAGGAGGCCTCTTGGCCTTGCGGAGCGATGGCGGCCGTATACTCATAGAGCTTCGGCGACCACAGCGCCTCCCCGAGGGAGAGGAAACAGACGAACAAGAAAATACCCATGTAGCGCGGATCCACGATTCCAGAAATCCCCAGCCAGGCATGCACGATGAGATCGCCCACCCGGCTGGTGGCGAGCGGCTCGTAGATCGCGGGCGGTACGGCGATGAAAAATACCGAAAGCGCGGCGATGAGACTGCCGAAGCTGACCATGCGGTAGGCCGGGATCCCCTGCGTGAGCGCCCCGACCACCGGCACCAGGGCGATGATCATCACGGCGTTCAGAACCCCGAATAGCTGTCCGATCGGCGCGCCGGCGCCGAGCTCGCGGATGCCGTATTTGGGAAAGGTGTAGTACATGTGGTAGAAGATGAGGCGCACGCCCACGATCAATGTTAGAAATACCAGGAAACGATAGAACGCGGGTTGCTGCCAGAGCCCCGTAAAGAGGCGCATCGCTCGTGGTAGCGCGTCGCGGTAGGCGAAGACGGGGCGAATCTCAAGAGCGCCGCTCCCGGCGCCCGCATCGGTGATCTCGATCTCATCCCGAAGACTAAGATATACCGCGATTAAGCCGAGGCCGGACAAGACCACGCTTACGAGGAACAGCGTGCGATAGGTGCTCAGCGTGGCCTCGAGCAGTGGGAGTTTGTAGTTGCCGTATTCGCCGAATTGCTGGCGTACCGCGTCGAAGATCCAGCCGGCGCCCGCGAACCCGACGTTCATCGCCGTATAGAATACCGAAAAGGCCATCGAGCGCTGGCGCACCGTAGAGAAGCGCTTGACCGCGGCGACCATGACCGGTGTCAATAAGGCCTCACCCAGTGCCAACGGCATGAGCCCGAGCGGGAGCGCGAGCCACGCTACCGTGGTAGAGGTCATTATCGCTCGTGAGAGCATGCTAATAGCGAAACCAAGCAGCAGAGCCCGGCGCAGACCGACGGCATCGACAAAGGATCCCACCAGCACGGTGAAAAGCGTCATGAGCGACGACCAGGCCGCGATGAGAAAGCCCGCTTCCGTGTCGCTATAGCCTAAGTCCGCGGAGAGCCAGAGCACCAGCGTCATGTTCATCACGCTGTAGGCAAGAATCGCCAGCACCTTGCTTGCGAAGATAACCCATAGCTCCGGGACGGCGCCGCCCAATACGGTGAACTTTGCGAGGAAGGATCCCATGTTTTTCTGATTGAAATGCCCCGTTCAGGCTCAGACGGCCGTGCGGAAAATCACGTCGACGCGCAGGCCCGGCGCGTTATCGCTGAGCTTCAGTTCCGCCTCGTGCAGTTGTGCGACCGCCGCGACGAGGCTCAATCCTAAGCCGCTGCCAGAGGTCGTGCGGCTGGCTTCGAGGCGCACGAAACGCTGCAGAACGCGCTCACGGTCCTCGGCGGCGACGCCCGGTCCGGTGTCCGCTACGGTGACGGTGGCGCGTGATTCAAGGGCCGAAACGGTCAGGCCGATAGCGCCGCCTTGCGGCGTATACTTAATCGC
>JBOIDH010000382.1:0-2753 GCA_050740495.1 Gammaproteobacteria bacterium
CGCCTGGCGCGTGCATTGGGCGACGACCTCGCCGCGCTGGTTGAGGGCGGTGTGCGCGAATTCGACGATGCCGGCATCGGGACGCGACCGGCTCTCGCGCCGGCTCACGACCTTGGTCTGGACATGCAGCGTATCGCCGTGGAAGACCGGCTTGGGGAAGCGCACATCGGTCATGCCGAGATTGGCGATCGTCGTGCCGAGCGTGGTGTCGTTCACCGTGATGCCGATCATGAGGCCGAGCGTGAACAGGCTGTTGACGATGCGCTGGCCGAACTCGGTCGTGGCGGCGAACTCCTCGTCCAGGTGCAGCGGCTGCACGTTCATGGTGAGTGAGCTGAACAGCACATTGTCCATTTCCGTGACCGTGCGCGTCCAGGCATGGTCGAACACGCGGCCTTCGGCAAACTCCTCGAAGTACAACCCCGCCATCTTCCTCCCCGCGAAAATGCGTAAGCCAGAAACAACCTCATGCTGAGGAGCGAGCTGGGGCGATGCGCCCCAGCGAGCGTCTCGAAGCATGGGCCACAGGACGATGCTTATGCCGACCCTTCGAGACGGGCGCGGAGTTTACCCCGAGGTACTCGAGGGGCGCCCTCCTCAGAGTTTGTGAATGTTTGGCTTGCGTAGCAAGGCCAGTCGTGATTCCACCGGAACGAGGTTGGTGGAGGCGTTGATGGCGGCGAAGGAGTTGTTCGAGGGACTGGCGCAGCAGACGGGCCCGCGCGAGGAGCGAGCCGGAGGCCTGCCGCGGATGCGTGAGCCTGAACGTCGCCAGGTGGAGTGGCGTTCGATGGCGCTCGACAGCTTGCTTTCGGCGGACCATCCGGCACGGGTGATCTGGCGCTATGTCGAGCGGTTGGATCTCAGGGTGCTGGAGGATCGGATCGAGGCGCGCGAGCACACGCCGGGTCAGGCGCCGGTGAGCCCGCGTTTGCTGCTGGCCTTGTGGCTTTATGCGACGAGCCAGGGTGTGGGCAGCGCGCGAGCGCTGGATCGGCTGTGCACAAGCCACGATGCCTATCGCTGGCTGTGTGGCGGAGTGAGCGTGAACTACCATGGTCTGGCCGACTTCCGCAGCGGCCATGGCGAGTTGCTGGACCAGCTTCTGACGGACAACATCGCCACGCTGTGGGCGAGCGGGCTGATCGAGCTTGTCGAGGTGACGCAGGATGGGATGCGGGTGCGGGCCAGTGCGGGCGCGTCGTCGTTCCGCCGCCGGCAGAGTCTGCACAAGCATCGCAAGAAGGCGCGGCGCCTGGTTGAGCATCTGAAGCGGGAGGTCGACGAGGATCGCGACGCCAGCAACCAGCGGATCAAGGCGGCGCGCGATCGGGCCGCGCGCGAGCGCGAGGAGCGCATCGCCCAGGCGGTCAAGCGTGCGGCCGAGTTGGAGGCCGAGCGACAGCGGCGTGCCAAGACCAACAAGAAGCAGGTCGGCAAGCAGAAGGAACCGCGCGTCTCGACCACCGATGCGCAGGCGCGGGTGATGAAGATGGCGGATGGCGGCTTCCGGCCGGCCTACAACTGCCAGATCGGCACCGTCGCGGAGGGCCAGATCGTGGTCGATGTCGCCATCGACACTACGGGCTCGGACCGTGGCCAGCTGCGGCCCATGCTGGAGCGGCTGGACAGGCGCTACGAACACCTGCCGCGGCGCCATCTGGTCGACGGCGGCTTCCACAAGAATGACGATACCGAATGGGCTGCCGAACACGGCGTGCTGGTCTACGGGCCGACAACCAAGAGCAAGCACAAGACCGACCCCTATGCGCCGCGTCGCAAGGATGGGCCCGGCGTTGGCGCGTGGCGGCGGCGCATGAAAAGCCCGTACGGCAAAGGCGTCTGTCGGCGACGATCGATGGGCGAATGCATCAACGCTCGCTTCCGACAGTGGGGACTCAGGCAGTTCACCGTCCGCGGTGTTCACAAGGTCAAAACCGCTCTGCTCTGGTTCGCCCTGGCCAACAATGTCCTGGCTGGACATCGCCTCCAGGCCGCCGCCGCATGACCGAATCGCTCCAGCAGGCCGTCGGCGACGGTCGATATCCACCATCCGTGACAGGGACCAGCCCTGTCGACCATCTTTCTCCTGCTGCCTCTCCCGGAAGCTCGACAGTACGCGCCCAAGACGGCACATACGCTCACAAGCTCTCAGGGTGAGGTCGCTTTGCGTCATACAGTGCTCCAATCAAAGACGATCTTGCTCTAGACGGGTAGCGGCAACGCTCCTGGGTTATCGAATTGAGTGCTGGTCGCCTATTTCGTTGTCTCGAGTGGCGCCGAGCCGTTGTCGGGTTCGCCGGCGTTCGCTGTTCGCGATGCCGCGGCGAGCGCCCGCAGCTTGGCGCGTAGAGGCGCGTAAGGACCGTATTTGTGTTGCTGCGGGCTGAAGTTGTCGGCGTAAGGACCGTAGGGCGTATCGATCGGCTTCTGCAGCCGGACCGGAAAGTCCCTGTCGAGGTTCGCCTTCTCCGGTCGCTTCTGGCTGACGAGGTAGCCCGCGACATCATAGGCCTCCTCGTCGGTGAGGACTGGCGAGTCGAACTGGGTGCCAAGCGGCATGTTGTGCTTGGCATAGGCGGCGGCCGTCAGCAGGCGGTTCATGCCGGCGCCATTGTTGTAGCTGTCGGGGCCCCACAGCGGCGGAAACTGATAACCCGCGCCGGCCTCGGCGCGTTGCCCTTGTCCGTCCGCGCCGTGACAGGACGAACAAGTCTCGGCGAAGATGCGAGCGCCGCGGCCGAGATCGGCGG
>JBOIDH010000383.1:0-2749 GCA_050740495.1 Gammaproteobacteria bacterium
TATTGGTGGAACGGTGATCGTTTTCTCGGGCCCGCTATTCTGCTTCAGGCCTACCGCTGGATCGTCGACAGCCGCGACGAAAACACGGGCGAGCGCCTCGATGCGCTCGAAGATCCTTATCGCCTGTACCGCTGCCATACGATCATGAATTGCACCAAGGCCTGCCCCAAAGGCCTCAACCCGGCGAAGGCGATCGGGGAGATCAAGAAACTGCTTCTGACGCGGGCGCTTTGATTGCAATGACGGTGACCCGCTGTGTCGCCAGAGCTCGTAAGCGGTTTCAATAAAACGGTAGCGTTGAAATTGTTGAGGGAACGATGTTGTCGCTAATGCGTCTTTCCAGCGAAAACTGGAATCCATGAAAGGTTGATTAGAGACTGGATGCCAGCTTTCGCTGGCATGACGGATGCGGCGTTGTGAACGTATGAAACGCAGTACAAGATGTCTCAGATTAAGTGCCAAAAAACGCATCCCTACGGGTGGATTCCCTGCCAATCCATGACCGGGATGACATAGCGTTCATGCCCTCGGTCAACCGGCTCCGATGGCGTTGCCGGCGCGGCATGCGCGAGCTCGATATCGTTCTTGAACGATTTCTCGATCGCCGCTACCAGCAGCTTGCCGAAGCCGATCAGCTTCGCTTCGCCGAGCTGCTCGACCAAGCGGACCAGGAAATCATGGCGTGGTTGCTGGGAACATCGCAACCCGGTGATCCGGGATGCTTGAAGCTGATCGATGAGATCCGATCGACTTCCGGCCAACCCTGAAGCGTGTGCACTCGGCAGCGGCCTGAAATTTCTCGCCGATGCACATCTCCCGCGCCGAGTCGTTCAATGCTAGACTCTACTCTTAATCAAGCATCCAAAGCTGCGCGGAGATCCCTATGCTGATGGGCGTATTGCAGAGATTCTTTCAAGACGTCGTGGTGCCCGAGCTCAAGCAGATTCGGGCGGAAAATGCCGAAATCAAAACCACCCTGCAGTTCACCAACAAGCGGCTGGACGACATCAACGTTCACCTCGCTGACCATAGCCGTCGCATCGACGCCGTTCATATCGATCTTTCACACCGTGTCGACGAGACGAATAAGCGCATCGACGCCATTCATGTCGATCTTATACACCGTATCGACGAGACCAATAACCGGCTCAATCGGTTGTACGAGGTGATTGTCCGGCGCGACGAACACGAAGGTCTGGCGCAACGGCTGGCCCGTCTGGAGCAAAAGGTCGAGGACCTGGCCGCACAAAGGGCGGCCTGAACGGTTCAACAAACGTCGGGGCGGCCCTGCGTGTCTGCCCGTTATCCCCACACCTCAGCCCTGATCCGCGATCCGACGGGTTCACTCCGCTCTGGTCATCGTTCGCACGCTGAACCTTGGCATCAATCCACTCCCATTTCTTGAACTTCTGATTGCCTTCCAAAAGCCGGAACGGAACGGGATACAAACGGCGGAACTTGCCCATGTCGGAGAAAGTCTAGGCGCTGCGGTTCCTAAGCGCCTGTAGGCTCATGTTGTCTGCAATCACGTCATGCGGAATCAGCAGGTACTCCCACGCTTTGCCGCCATTTTCTTTGCTGTGCGCGGTCGCAAGTTCTCACCAGCGCAGGGCGGCGGCCTTCTTCGCCGAAACCTCATCGCTGGTCAGATCGTTCTTGGCTTTGGGGCGAAACGCGCACCCACGTTCCGTCGCGTGCGATGACCAGCCGCGTCTTGATGCGCAACGCGGCCTCACAGGCACGCTTGGCTGCCCGCTTGAGCGCGACCAGCGACTTCCGCAGGTCGGGGTCACGCGCCTCCTCAATGCTCTTCGGGTTCATGGCTTTTCTCTCCAGTCCATCAAAACCGGCTCCGCGCCGGAATTGTCGTAAAGCGCCCAGGCGTCCACCAGATCACGATATATGCGGTCAAAGTTCCGTCGGCCCGACGCAAACCGGCGCCGGACAACACTATCGGGTACATGATGACCGCCCTGCGACGAGCCATAAAGCGGCGTGCGGGTTAGCCCGGATCGGGTCAAGCTGACGGCATTGCGCCCGTCAGATCGACTCTATCCATAGCTACAGCACACGGTGTGTTCGGCGATTCGACGAAATCATTCCGCGCTGCTTGTCCAACCCGTCGGCCAGAAAAAGAAAATCGGGCGCGCGCGGACCTCGAGACTAACGAATAAATGCCCGGCAAGGTGCTCGACGAGCGGCGGTGTCTTAAGCCGCAAGCGCTGCTTGATATCGTCCGCGAGCGCTTCCGGCCGGGTGACCCGAATGCCCGGCGGAAGCTCTATCAAGAACTGTACCTTCCCTTGCTCAATCACGGGCATGCCGGCGACGCTTGCCTCGATCCCATAGTTTCTCAAAATCTCAACCAGCATCTTGCCCAGGTTCACATAGTTATGCGCCGCGCTTGCAGGGTCCACGCTGACCGGCAACCCCGTGGGCAGCACGCCGGCGGCGCGTCCGATCAGGTGTTTCACATGCCGCTGCAGCATATCCAGCCGAGCTATGTCAATCGCCGTTTCCTGGCGCGCCGGCGAGAAGGAGATGAGGCGCAGCATCCCCTTGCGTGCGCGCGGCGCCGGGTAGGACGCTTGTGTCAACAGGCGATAGAGACACGCCTGCTCAATATCCTCCCCGTCCGTATTGAGACAAAGCTCGATCGCGCAATACGATTCGGCGCCGGGCGTGAGCCAAAGCGCTTCCCGGATATCCGTGATACGGACCGCGTCGGTCCAGCCGGGCTCGTGCAGCT
>JBOIDH010000384.1:0-2744 GCA_050740495.1 Gammaproteobacteria bacterium
CTCCCGTTTTCGGATCTCCTGTTTCGAGCGCAAAGCATCCATCGGCGATATTTTAAGCCCAATACTGTCCAGCTCAGCACGTTGCTTAATATCAAGGCCGGGGGTTGTCCGGAAGACTGCGCGTATTGCCCGCAGAGCGCCCGCTACGGCACTTCGGTGAAAGCCGCACGCATGCTTGATGTTACCATCGTCGCGGAGGCCGCCGAAAAGGCGAAACGCGAAGGGGCGACAAGGTTTTGCATGGGGGCCGCATGGCGTAGCCCGCGTCGGGATGATCTGGAGCGCGTGCTTGAAATGGTGAGCGCAGTCAAGTGCCTCGGTTTGGAAACATGCGCGACCCTGGGCATGTTAACGGCGGAACAAGCCGAGGCGCTAAAAGACGCGGGGCTCGACTATTACAACCACAACCTCGATACCTCCCCCGTGTACTACCCCCGGATTATCACTACACGAACCTATGAGGACAGGTTGCGCACCCTGGGGCATGTGAGAGCCGCGGGGATGCGGGTATGTTGCGGCGGGATCATCGGTATGGGCGAGAGCCGCCACGATCGCTGTTCTTTATTGATGACCCTCGCCAACCTTTCTGAACATCCAGAAAGCGTCCCGATCAATCTCTTAGTGCGGGTTGCGGGGACGCCGCTGGGCGCTGCCGAGATCCCGGATCCCTTCGAGATGGTGCGCACCATCGCGCTCGCGCGCATCTTAATGCCGGCATCCTATGTAAGGTTATCGGCCGGCAGGAGCAGCATGTCGGATGAGCTGCAAGCCCTTTGTTTTCTTGCCGGGGCTAACTCGGTGTTTTACGGAGAGCAGCTCTTGACGACGGAAAACCCCGCGGCAGGTCATGACCGGCGGCTATTTCAACGCCTCGGGATCACGCCAGTTTGAGCACAGCGGTCATATCCCTACGAAATGTTGGTCGTAGCAATGCTTGGTTTTGGGCCTTCTCGCCGCCGGTTCCGGATATTGCAAGGATATCGAGCGCGAAGAACGTAAGCATGAAGAAGAAATGCAAGGATGGGAACCGCGCTGAATCTGGATGCTAACGCGCCGGCGTTCGATGCAGCCCTGCTTGCCGGGCTGCAACACCTCAAAGAGCACTATCAATATCGCACACGCCGGGTTAAAGAAGCCGCGGAAGGTCCGGAGATAGAGGTCGAAGGCCGCCGCTATATCGATTTCTCCAGCAACGATTATCTCGGTTTAAGCGGCGATCCGCGCGTTGTTACCGCGTTTCGGCGTGGTTTGGAGCGCTACGGCGCCGGGGCCGGTGCGTCGCATCTAGTCTCTGGTCATTGCCAGCTTCATCAGGCGCTGGAGCTAGAATTGGCTGCATTTACCGGCCGGCCCAGGGCGCTGCTATTCTCGACAGGCTATATGGCGAACCTCGGGATCGCCAGCGCGTTGTTTCGGCGGAACGATAGCGTGATCCAGGATCGGGCCAACCATGCCTCACTGGTCGATGCGGCAATCCTCGCGCGCGCGCGCCTGGTGCGTTATCCCCATCGCGATATCGGGGCGCTGGAACGCCTGCTTTCAAAGGCTCGGAGCGGGCGCACCTATGTCGTGACCGATGCTGTTTTTAGCATGGATGGGGGCCTCGCGCCCTTGGTCGAAATCGCCGCCTTGTGCGCACGGTACGAAGCGGTGCTGGTGGTTGATGATGCGCATGGGTTCGGCGTGTTGGGAGCGCATGGGGCAGGCGCCTTGAATCAGCTCGGGCTTGGCCTTGGTGAGGCGCCGATACTCATGGCCACCTGCGGTAAGGCATTGGGCGTATTCGGGGCGTTTGTAGCGGGTTCGGAGCCGCTCATTGAAACGCTCATTCAGCGTGCCCGGAGTTATATTTATACCACGGCCATACCGCCAGCGATGGCCGAAGCGGTGCGCGAAAGCCTCGCGTTGCTGTGTCTCGAGGGGTGGCGTAGGACGCATTTGCAGACGCTCATCGAACACTTCAGGAGTGGGGCGCTGCGCCTTGGGGTCAAGCTTGGTGACTCGCGTACACCGATCCAGCCGATCATTTTGGGCCACAGCCGGACGGCCGTGGAGGCGGCGGCATTACTGCGGCACAAGGGGTACTATGTCGTCGCTTTCCGGCCGCCCACGGTACCGAAGGGTACGGCCCGATTGCGGATCACCCTCACGGCAAACCACACGCCAGGCCATATCGACGGGTTACTAGCAGCGCTCACCGAGGTCCCATGCGCTGTTTCATAGAACGGCAAGGGCAGGGTCGCCCCCTGGTCTTCGTTCACGGGTGGGGATTCACCGGTTCGATCTGGGACGAATTCATCGGGGAGTTAACACAGGAGCATGAAAGCTTTGTGGTGCGCTGAGCGATGGAGGCCCCCGTTTTAGCTATACTAGGGGTACCGCGATCCCTTAATTCCGGTCCGTGTTGCCGATCTCCTAATGCGCTTGTCTCCGCATTTATGCACCCACGTCATCGCTGGCGCGGGGCATGTCCCTTTTATCTCGCATCAACACGAGACCCGGGGGGTGTTGCGAGCGTTTCTTGATGCCAACAACCTTTCCGGACGCCTATCGGCTCGATAAAAAGCGCTTGGCGGCCGCATTTAACCGCGCGGCCCCGAGCTATGACCGGCATGCCGTGCTGCAGCAGACCGTGGCCATGCGCATGCTGGAGCGTCTAGCGCTAGTAAAGATTACTCCCAGGAGGGTGCTGGATGCGGGCGCTGGCACGGGTTACGTTGCGGCCTTATTGCGCCGGACCTATC
>JBOIDH010000385.1:0-2730 GCA_050740495.1 Gammaproteobacteria bacterium
GGTAACGCTCGTGCTCGGACTGCAGATCGGCGCCCCATGCCGGCTCGAACTCGAAGGATTCGCCCGAGCGCCGCAGAAGCTCGATGGCATTGTCGTACGACAAGCGTTCAAAGGCGTTCCCGGCGATATTCTCAAGTGTCGCCATTAAGGATGGATCGACGAAACGCGCGAAGAGCCCCAGATCCTCGCGGCAGCGATCCAGCGCGTCGGTGATGAGATAGCGGATGAACTCCTCCGCGAGGCTCATGTCCGCGTCGAGATCATAGAACGCCATTTCCGGCTCGACCATCCAAAATTCGGCCATGTGACGGGCGGTGTTGGAATTCTCGGCCCGGAAGGTGGGACCAAAGGTGTAAATCTCACCGAGCCCAAGCGCGAACATCTCGCCCGAGAGTTGACCGGAGACTGTCAGCTTCGCTTCCTTTCCGAAGAAATCCTCGCTGAAATCGACTCGCCCGTCTCGCTTCGGAATGTTTCTCAAGTCCAGCGTGGTAACGCCGAACATTGCTCCGGCCCCTTCGCAGTCCGAGGCGGTCAGGATCGGGGTATGGATGTAATAGAAACCGCGGTCTTGGAAAAATTGGTGAATAGCATGCGCAAGCCGCGAGCGCATGCGGAAAAGCGCGCCGTATTTATTGGTGCGCGGGCGCAGGTGGGCGATGGTGCGCAAGAATTCGTCGGAATGCCGTTTCTTTTGCAGAGGATAATCCTCGGGACAGGTGCCGATGACCGTGATCCTATCGGCTTGGATCTCCCACTGCTGCCCGCTCCCCGGAGAGGCGACCAGCTTGCCTTCGACCGCAATCGCCGCGCCGGTGCCGAGATCCTTGACCTCGGCATAATTGCCTAACCCGGCCTCCACGATGACCTGGATGTTTCTGAGACACGACCCATCGTTAAGCTCAAGGAATGAGAGTCCTTTCGCATCCCGGCGGGTCCGGACCCAGCCCTTGACGAGCACCCGCTCGCGCAGGGCGTCGGCGGAAAGAAGCGTGACGACTTTGTCTCGTTTCAGCGCGGCGGTCTCTTTCACGGATCCCTAACTTCTTTCAGGTCTTAGGCAGCGTCACACCCCGCTGCCCCTGGTACTTTCCCCCGCGGTCTCGATACGAGGTCTCGCAGGGATCATCCGATTCGATAAAGATCACCTGCGCGACGCCCTCATTCGCATAGATCTTCGCCGGCAAGGGCGTGGTGTTCGAAAACTCCAAGGTGACATGCCCTTCCCATTCGGGCTCCAAGGGTGTGACGTTGACGATGATTCCGCAGCGGGCATAGGTCGACTTCCCGAGACAGATGGTGAGCACATTGCGGGGGATGCGGAAGTACTCGACGGTGCGCGCGAGCGCGAAGGAGTTCGGCGGGATGATGCAGATGCTCGCCGCCACATCAACGAAGCTCTGCGGATCGAAATTCTTGGGATCGACGATGGTGGTGTTGATGTTGGTGAAGATCTTAAACTCGTTGGCGCAGCGGATGTCATAGCCGTAGCTCGAGGTGCCGTAGGAAATGAGCCTGCCGTCACCGTTGGCGCGGACCTGGCCGGGCTCGAACGGTTCGATCATGCCATGCTCTGCGGCCATGCGCCGGATCCAGCGGTCGGATTTTATGGACATCGGACTTAGGGAAGCTCCTTAGGTATTCTGGATCACGATCTTCGGGAAGCGCGCCGAGTAGTCCTTGGCCCGAAGCGAGAGCTTCGCCGCTATCTTGCGCGCGAGGTCGTGGAAGATCCGCGCCGCCCGCGAGCCGGGGTCCATGGCCACTGTCGGCCGGCCATTGTCCACCCCCTCGCGGATCCCGATCTCGAGCGGCAAGGACCCGAGGAGATCCACTTGGTATTGCTGGGCCATCGCGGCGCCGCCGCCCTGGCCGAAGATGGGCTCCTCGTGCCCGCACCGGCTACAGACGTGCATACTCATGTTTTCGACGATGCCGAGCACCGGGACCTCGACCTTCTCGAACATCTTGAGCGCTTTGCGCGCATCGAGCAGCGCGATATCTTGGGGTGTCGTGACGATGATCGCGCCGCTGACCGGGATTTTCTGGCACAAGGTCAATTGAATGTCGCCCGTGCCGGGCGGGAGATCCACGACCAAATAATCGACGTTGCGCCACTTCGTACCGGTGAGCAACTGCTCCAGGGCCGAGGTCACCATCGGGCCGCGCCAGATCATCGGCGTCTCTTCGTCGATGAGATTGCCGATCGAGATGGCTTGCACGTGGTAGCTGACCAAAGGCTCAAAGGATTTACCGTCGATGGTCTCGGGTTTCCCCCGGCAGCCCAACATCCGGGGCTGGCTCGGACCGTAGATATCGGCATCGAGGATCGCGGCCTGCGCGCCTTGGGACTGAAAGGCGAGCGCCAAGTTGACCGCGACGGTTGATTTACCCACCCCACCCTTGCCTGAAGCGACGGCGATGATATTCTTGACCTCGGGTAAGGGAGAGACGCCCTTTTGCACCGAATGCGAAATGATCTTCTGAGTGATCTCGACACTTGCCTCGCGAACGCCCTCGATATTGCCGAGCACGTCCTTGAGCGCCGCGATCAAGGATTCGCTCCAGCCTTTGATCGGATAACCGAGCTCGACCGCGACGCGCACGCAATCGCCGTCGATGCGTATATCCTTGACCGCCTTGGCGCTGACGAGATCGCAGCCGAGATAAGGGTCTTGGTAGCGCTTTAGCGCTACTTCGATGTGCTCTTTCGTGACGGTTGTCATCGCA
>JBOIDH010000386.1:0-2729 GCA_050740495.1 Gammaproteobacteria bacterium
AGCAATGGGGATTGCATCGGCGGATTGCGCTCGCGATCATCGCACGCGCCGGCAGCAACCCGGCGCGCATCGTCCTGGGGTTTATGCTGGCCACGGGATTTATCAGCCTCTGGATCTCGAACACGGCTGCCACCATGATGATGTTCCCGATCGCCATGGCGGTGCTGCTCAATTTCGAAGAGACCCTCGGCCGCAACGATCCGGCACTACGGCGGTTTGGGCTTGCGTTAATGCTTGGTGTGGCCTATGCGGCGAGCATCGGGGGCATGGGCACCAAGATCGGCACGGCGCCGAATCTGGTGTTCGTCAAACAGGCCGAGATGCACCTCGGCCATGATGTGGATTTCGTCACCTGGCTCAAGGTCGGATTGCCGGTCGTGCTGGTGGCGCTGCCGCTCGTGTGGCTGTACCTGGTGCGCTGGGCGGTTCCGGTGCAGCGGACGGAATTGGTAGGCAGCGCCGGCGAGGTGATCGCGGGCGCCCGCGCGCGTCTCGGCCCGATGAAGGCGGGCGAGTATGCCGCGCTCGGCGGGTTTTTGCTCGCGGCGTTCCTTTGGATCTTGCGTAAGGATATCGACCTCGGATCCATCACCATCCCGGGTTGGTGGGGGTGGGTTCCCTTCGGATGGGAGGACTGGATCGGGCGCCCGATCGAGAGTCTTCCCGCGCCACTTGCGCGGCTCTTGCGCCAAGACATGGGCGATGCGGCCGTGGCCATGGGGATCGGGCTAACGCTTTTCCTCATTCCGGTGTCTGTCCGGCCCTTGCGGTGTGCCTTGGCGCCGCGCCAGATGCGAACGGTGCACTGGGATCTTCTGGTCTTGCTCGGAGGCGGTTTTGCGATGGCCTACGGGATGCAGGAAAGCGGACTCTCCGCGTGGTTCGCGGGCCTCTTGAAAGGCGCGGATCCCGCCTCGCCGCTCGCTGTATTTATTCTCGTATGCCTCTTCACCACGGCGTTGACGGAGGTGGCATCCAACACCGCGACGGCCAACGTACTCTTGCCGATCATCGCCGCGAGCGCGCCGAGTTTCGGGCTTCACCCCGCACCCTTGATGTTTGCCGCGACGCTCGCGGCATCCTTGGGGTTCATGCTTCCGGCGGGGACGCCACCGAACGCGATCGTCTACTCGAGCGGCTACATCACCGTCGGGCAAATGGCACGAAGCGGCGTTCTCATCGACCTCGCCGGCGCGCTCTTCATCGGGGTTCTGTGTTACTTCCTCGCGCCTTGGGCGCTGGGAGTGACCCGGCTCAGCGCGGGCTCTTGTAATCGCGTGTTTCTACCCCCATTTGTTTAAGGCGCCGCACAAACGGATAATTAATATGAACACACTGATCCCCGTCTTGCCGATCAAGAACAGCGTGCTGTTCCCCCACCTGGTGATGCCGCTCGCGGTGGGCCGGCCGATCTCGGTTGCGGCAGTGGAGGCGGCGTTGATGCGCGAAGACAAGCTCATCGGGGTGTTCGCGCAGCGGCAACCATCGGTTGAGGAACCGGCGTTGGCCGATTTGTATCCGATCGGGACGCTCGGGATCATAAAAAAAATGGCCCGGTCCGATGACGTCATTCAGATCATCGTTCAGGGGACCCGGCGCGTGCAGGCGGGCGCCGTCGCGCAGACGCATCCTTTTCTGAGCCTCGCGATCGATGAGGTTCCGCAGCCCGAGGACAGCGGCGCGGAGGTCGAAGCCCTGCAGCGGGCGGTCTTGGAGCTCGCCGGCAAGATGCTGCAGCTCGTGCAACCCCAGATCCAAACGAGCTTGAGCCATATCATCGCCGAAGTCGATGACCCCTTGCACCAGGTGTATTTGATCGGCTCCCTATTGTCGCTGGAGGTGGAGAAGGAGCAGGCCTTGCTTGCGGCCATGTCGCGGCGGGAGGCGTTACGCCTGGCGCACGCGTATTTGAACCACGAGGTCCAGGTTCTCGAGATCAGGAACAAGATCGCGAGCGAGGCGCAATCGGAAATGACCCGCCAGCAGCGCGAATACCTGTTGCGCCAGCAGTTGCGTGCGATCCAAGGGGAGCTTGGCGAGCAGAGCCCCGAGCAGAGCGAGGTAGCGGAGCTGCGCAAGCGCATGGAGGAAGCGAATCTTCCCGCGCTCGTCGAGAAAGAGGTCGAGAAAGAGCTTAAGCGGCTCGATCGCATGCCCGCGTCGGCTCCCGATTACCAGATCGCGCGCAGTTATGTCGAGCTGACGCTCGAGCTCCCGTGGAGCAAGGTCACGACCGATATTTACGATCTCGGCCGGGCGCGCGAGATCCTGGATGCGGATCATTTCGATCTCAAGGAGGTCAAGGAACGCATTATCGAGCATCTGGCGGTCATGAAGCTCAATCCCGAAGCGCGCGCGCCGATTCTCTGCTTCGTGGGGCCGCCGGGTGTGGGCAAGACCTCCTTGGGGCAGTCGATTGGCCGCGCCTTGGATCGGAAGTTCGAGCGCCTGTCCTTGGGCGGCCTGCACGATGAGGCCGAGCTGCGCGGCCACCGGCGTACCTATATCGGCGCCATGCCCGGGCGCATCATTCGGGCGATACGCCGCGCCGGGGTGAGAAACCCGCTCCTCATGCTCGATGAGGTCGATAAGCTCGGCCGCGACTATCGCGGCGATCCTTCGGCGGCTTTGATGGAGATCCTGGATCCCGCCCAAAACAACGCCTTTCACGACAATTACCTGGATCTGCCCTTCGACCTCTCGCAGGTGTTTTTCATCACCACCGCCAA
>JBOIDH010000387.1:0-2691 GCA_050740495.1 Gammaproteobacteria bacterium
GCTCCGCGCGCGGGGCATAACCGGAGCGTGTCCAGTTCCACGGTAGCACGTACAAAAGGAACCGAATCGGCCGGAAAAGGTGTGTCGCCAGAATGATTTCATCGAGGCCATGGCGGATCAGGACCCGCTGGATCACGAGTAAGCGCAGGAACTGGCCGATGCCGATCACGCCGGCCGTTCCTCTGCCGCCCTGCCTAAGCGCCCGTAGAGCCGCTTGATCCGCGCGTCCAGGCGATCGATGTCGGTGCGCAACTCATCGACATCGGCCAAGAACTGCCGGATCTGCCATCGCTCCGGTAACAACTCGGCCTCATTGCGGAGGTACTCGGCGATGTCGCGCTCGAGTGTCGCGCGCGTCTCGGCAAGCCACCGCAAAGCCGCGCGTCCCCCGTTTCCGAGTTGATGCGCGGCGACATCGCCGAGGTAACCGGAGAGCAATTCCTCCCAATCCACGCTAAACGCGGCAAGGAGCGACTGCAGGCGCCTGCCGAGCGCGACATCACCGATGATCTCGACACCGCTCGCGACGCTCGCGCCCTCGGTGTCGGCGCTCATCGCCAAGAGCGCCAGCGGCGTGCCCCGGACCCGCACGTGCACCTCGCCTGAATGATCGGCGCGCAGCCGAATCGCGGCCGCTTCCGGCGAGAGATAGATCGTCTGCCCGAGGCCCGCCAGCTCCACGGCAATGGTTTTTCCTGCCATGGCCGCCACGCGCTCGAGCGCCTCCGGGTCGAGCCGCAACAGCGACCCCAACACTCGCTCCATTAAGCTTAGCAGCGCGGGCGGGAGACATGCGCCGGCGACTCCCGTCAAAGCTTGTACCCGCGATGCACCGCAACGATCCCGCCACTGAGGTTATAGTAACTCGTAAGCTCGAATCCGGAGTCGTTCATCATCGCTTTCAAGGTCTCTTGATCGGGGTGCATCCTGATCGACTCGACGAGGTAGCGATAACTCGCTTTATCGCCGGCAATCAGTTGTCCCAGCACCGGAATCACCTTGAACGAATACAGATCGTAAATGCTTTGCAGTAGTGGAACTTTGAGGCGGGAAAACTCCAGAATCACCACGCGCCCTCCATAACGCAACACGCGATGCATCGACGCCAGCGCGCGTTCCTTCGCCGTCACATTGCGCAAGCCGAACGCGATCAGGATGGCATCGAAGCTGTCCTCGGGAAACGGCAGTTGCTCGGCGTTGGTAAGCACGACATCAACATTGCTTGCCAGGCCGCGATCGAGAAGGCGATCGCGGCCGAGCCGCAACATGGGGCCATTGATGTCGGAGAGCACGACCCGCCCCCCGGCACCTACCTCGGGCCCGATCAAGGCGCTCACATCGCCGGTGCCCCCGGCCAGGTCCAAGATCCGTTCACCGTGTTTGATACCGGCGACGGCGACGGCGAAGCGCTTCCACAGCCGATGCGCTCCCCCGGACATCAAATCGTTCATCAAATCATAACGCGGCGCCACCGAGGCAAATACGCCGGCGACTCGCCGTGCTTTTTCTTCGCCGCGGATCCTTTGAAAACCAAAATCCGTGGCCTCGCTCATGAGGACGCCGAGCGGCGCTGGTAACCCGCTTCCCGTAATGCATCCAAGTACTTCATCCAGTAACGGTCCCTATGCATCCCAAGATCATACAAGTAACCCCAGGAATAGAGCCCGGTGGCATGCCCGTCATCGAAGCTGAGCCTTACGGCGTAGTTGCCCACCGGTTCGATGAGCGTGATGTTGACCTGCTCTTTCCCGGTCTGAAGCACGGCGGTGTCCGGGCCGTGACCTTTGACGTCCGCCGAGGGCGAGTAGACGCGCAATAACTCACACGGCAGATCAAAACGATTGCGATCGTTGAACGTGATCTCGAGCACGCGCGATTTGCGGTGCAATTTGATCTCGGCCGGAAAGGGTTTTTCAGCCATCGCGTGGGCTGTTATAAGACTGTTATAAAGCTAACCAAACATATTTGAAATTCGAGGTACCTCTCCAAGTTTCCTATGCCGCCGGAAGAGGCACCGTCTTTTCTCCCTCTCCCTTCGGGAGAGGGTTGGGGTGAGGGGATCAGAATAATCGATGCATGTGTTTGATTTGATTCCCCTCATCCTAACCTTCTCCCTGAGGGAGAAGGGACTCCCGGACTTGTTGAAGTGGTTCTGTACGACATTGGACGTGTGAGAATCTATTATAAAATATATCTCGCGATGTCGTCGTCGCTGGCGAGCTCGCCCAGTTGCCCATCGACGTAGGCGGCGTCAATGTCCACATCTACAACCTCGCCGCTCCCGGCGCTATAAGAGATGCTCTCTAGCAAGCGCTCGAGCACGGTGTGCAGGCGTCTTGCCCCGATGTTCTCCGTCCTTTGATTGACTTGCCAGGCGACTTCGGCGATGCGTGCTATCCCCGACTCGGCGAAACGCATGCTCACTCCTTCCGTCGCCATCAAGGCGATGTATTGCTCGGTCAACGAGGCGTCCGGCTCGGTCAGTATGCGCACGAAATCTTGTACTGTAAGGGCCTCGAGCTCAACACGGATGGGTAAGCGTCCTTGCAGCTCGGGAATGAGATCCGAGGGCTTGGAAAGATGAAAGGCCCCCGAAGCGATGAATAGAATATGGTCGGTCTTCACCATCCCGTACTTGGTGGAAACCGTGCAACCTTCCACCAGAGGCAATAAATCGCGCTGCACGCCCTC
>JBOIDH010000388.1:0-2683 GCA_050740495.1 Gammaproteobacteria bacterium
TGGATCGGGTCCATCAGCAGTTTATCGATATCGTGAAAAAAGGCCGCGGCGAGCGTTTGAAATCTGATCCCGGGCTGTTCACGGGGCTCGTGTGGAGCGGTGAGCAAAGCCTCAATCTGGGGCTCATTGACGCCTTGGGCAGTAGCGGTTTCGTGGCGCGCGAGGTCATCGGAGTTGAGAATATCGTCGATTTTACTCATCGCGAGCATTACTTTGACCGTTGGGCCAAGCAATTGAGCGCGGCGGCGGCGAAGGCGTTCATGAACCCGATTCCGGCCCTGCGTTAGGAGCGTAACAGACCTTAGGAAGCTCTGCAAAAGTGTCGCGAGCAAGCCTAGATGCGCGCAGCCGCGGAGCGCGTCGCGAGACATATCAGGTAGATAGGCGAGCGACGAGCGAGCACGCGAAGACGCGGGGAGCGGCCCAGGGACGGCCGCGCTTTGAGGAGCGAGGAAAGCAGATAGGCTGCGCAGTAACTTTTGCAGAGCTTCCCTTAACCACCCTCGGGCGCGAGAACATCAATCCCCTCGCTGCGCAGCATGCCGACCAGTTGAATAAGCGGCAGGCCAATGAGCGCGGTCGGGTCCTCGCCTTCCATCTTTTTCACCAATGCGATGCCGAGCCCCTCTGACTTGAAACTGCCGGTGCACCCGAAGGGTTGTTCGGACGTGAGATAGCGTCGTATCTGCTCCTCGTGCAAGATGCGGAAATGCACTTCAAAGGAGATGCAGGCGACTTGCATATGCCGGGTTTCGCTGTTTAATAAAGCCAATCCCGTCAGGAAACGCACCGAGCGTCCACTGAGCGCCATAAGCTGCTCGCACGCTGCCGCAATGTGGCCCGGTTTCCCGAGCACACGGCCGCCGCAGACGGCGACCTGATCGGATCCGATGATCAATGCCTTTGGACAATGCGCTAGGACCGCTTCCGCTTTTGTCCTTGCAAGCCGTAACGCCAGATCGCTCGGATCCTCGCCCGGGACGGGGGATTCATCCACATCAGGGACGCGGATGGAAAAGGGCAAGCCGAGGCGCTGCAGCAAGGCCTTCCGGTAAGGCGACGACGATGCTAAGACCAAGGACCGAGGAGGAGCTTCCGTCACATTAGAAGCGGGCATAGGTGCTAATATCTAGATCGATCGGTCACACCGCAGGCACTTGTTGCGTAAGGCAGTGAAAAGCGCCCAATCCCCAAACGAGATCGGTGCAATCGATGCCAATGATCTCACGCCGGGGGAAACAGGATTGAATAATATCCGTCGCCGCGGCATCCATCGGATCATCAAATAACGGCACTAACACCACCCGGTTGGCGATGTAAAAGTTCGCATAGCTGGCCGGCAAACGCGTGCCGTCATAATAAACCGGGGTAGGCATCGGTAAGGTTTTTATGCTCAGCGGCCGGCCGTCGAGGCCCCTCATCGATCTCAGCCGCGCTAGGTTATCCTCGAGCGGAGCGAAGTTTTCGTCATCCGGATCTTCTTCGACGACCGTGACGACCGTATCGGCGGATACGAAGCGCGTGAGATCATCCACATGACCGTCGGTATCATCGCCTTGGATCCCCTCACCCAACCACAGCACCTTTTCGATGCCCAGAAACTCGCGCAGTCGCCACTCGATCTCGGCGCGGTTCAGATGCGGATTGCGATTGGGGTTAAGCAGACATTGCTCGGTGGTCAGCGCCAGTCCCGCGCCGTTCACGTCGATCGAACCTCCCTCCAAGATAAAATCGGCTTTAAAGCAGGGGACGGCGAGTGCCTCGGCCATCCGCGCCGGGATGGCGTTGTCCAGATCGTAAGGCGGATATTTTTCTCCCCAAGCATTGTATTCGAAGTCAATCGCGGCAAGCTTATGCCCTTGTGGACGGGTCACGAACACCGCGCCGTGGTCGCGGCACCAGGCATCGTTGGTAGGGAAGCGATGAAATTCGATGGCGCCTGAGATCCCCGCGCACAGTAAGCGCACGTGCCGTTCGTGGGATTCGTCAAGCACGTTGATGCGCACCGTCTCGCTGCGCACGAGCGCCTTCACCATCTTGACCATGATGGGCTCAATGGCTGCGAAATTCCCCGGCCAGCTCTCGCGCTTATGGGGCCACGACAACCAAGTGGCTTGGTGGGGCGCCCATTCCGCGGGCATGTGAAAGCCTCCTGCGGCCGGTGACGCATCTGGGCTTGCTCGCGACACTTTTGCCGAGCTTCCTTAGAAGTTGTCACCCGTATCGTTTTGCATGCTGATGTCCGGTCCCTCGTGTTCCTTGGACACGCGCCTGAAATGCCGGTACATAATAGCAACGCGAGGCAGCGAAGAAAACTCGGTGGCATCGGAGATAGGTTACGGTGAAAGCGTTAGTACTCGTAGTGGTAAACGACATGATATTCCGCGTGATCTCGGATGCCGGACAGCATGTAGGCAACTTGAAGAAAATCCAGGGCGTATGGAAGTTCAAGGCCATCGGATATGACAGTAACGGTTTTGTGATCCCGGGGGGCGGGCCGCTCACGGACCGGCATAATACGGTGTTCGATAGCCCGGACCCGAGTCTCCTTACCTCGCGACTTCTGGGACGTGGTCCCGGCGCGCGAAATCATCGACGTCATTGAAAAGGAGTGGTCCCTCGAACCCCTCGAACGGAACTATCCGGGCGAAGTGGCTACCCGCTTCGGTACCGTGACGATGTC
>JBOIDH010000389.1:0-2678 GCA_050740495.1 Gammaproteobacteria bacterium
GCCCGCGGGGACATGCAGTAAATGCTCGAAACGCCCATCCGAGTGTAAATGCGAGCTGAGAACGCCGGGATCCTCACCGGCCTCGATCACCACCGCCCCGGCGCCGTCGCCGAACAACACGCAGGTGCTCCTGTCGGTCCAATCGATGATGCGCGAAAACGTCTCCGCGCCAACCACGAGCGCGCGCTGCGCGGTGCCACATTTGATAAATTTATCCGCGACATCGAGCGCAAAAATAAACCCGGTACACACCGCCTGTATATCGAAGGCCGCACCGCGAGACATCCCAAGGCGTCCTTGCAGCAAACAAGCGGTACTGGGAAAGATGCGATCCGGAGTCGTGGTCGCTAACACGATTAAGTCGAGATCGCTAACCGCGATACCGGCCGCTTCGATAGCCAGACGCGCCGCCCGCTCCGCAAGATCACAGGTGCTTTCACCCTCCGCGGCGATATGCCGCTTACGAACGCCGGTCCGCGCCACGATCCACGCGTCGCTGGTGTCGATCATGCCCTCCAGATCGGCATTGGTCAGGACGCGCTCCGGCAAATACGCGCCGGTGCCGATGATGCGGGAATACCTCAAACGGCCCGCCTCTGATCGAAGATCAGTTCGAGATCTTTGCTGATTAGGTCGGGAACGCGCTTCTCAACTTCCAAGACGGCCTCGTCTATGGCGTATGCAAACGAGACTTGATCGGCGCTGCCGTGACTCTTGATCACAATCCCCCGCAAACCCAGTAAACTCGCGCCATTATAGCGCCGCGGGTCGATCCGGCGCACGGCCGCTTTCAATACCGGTCCCGATACCCATGCGGCCAGGCGGGTCAAGGGGGTGCGTAAGAATTCTTCCTTCGCGAAATGCAAAAACATGCGGCCCACGCCTTCGCTCGCCTTGAGCGCGATGTTGCCGACGAATCCGTCACACACGATCACATCCACCGACCCTTTGAAGACGGCGTCGCCTTCCACAAAACCGACATAGTTCAGATTACTCCGCGATATCAGCATGGCCGCCTCCTTAACCCGTCCGTCTCCCTTTATTTCTTCCTCGCCCACATTCAATAGCGCCACGCTCGGCGCCGGTTTATTGTCCACGGCGCTCGTCAGAGCGGATCCCATCAGTGCGAATTGCAGCAACTGCTCGGGGCTCGAATCCACGTTCGCTCCCAGATCGAGCACATGCGAATGGCCCTGCATGGCGGGTAAGGCGCAGCAGATCGCCGGCCTATCGATCCCCGGGAGCATCCTTAACACAAACCGAGCCTGGGCCATCAGCGCTCCCGTGTTACCGGCACTCACGCACGCATCGGCCTCGCCTTCTTTAACCAGGTCGATCGCCACGCGCATCGAAGAGTCTTTCTTGGTGCGCAGGGCCTGTGATGGCGACTCATCCATTTCCACCTGCTGCGTGGCATGGCGAATCGAAACCCGCATACTTGGAACTCCTTGTTCGGTACTCAAGGCCTTGGTAAGGATAGCCTCGTCGCCAACAAGAACCACATGTAAATTCGCGTGCTTGCGTAAGGCCGCTACCGCAGCCGGCACCACGGCCGGCGGTCCATGGTCCCCACCCATTGCGTCGATGGCGATTCGCATCTTGTTCCCTAGCGTCTACGGCGTAGAGCTATGCCCTGTCAGGGTGTGCGGCGGCTCGCGCGAGAGCGCGGATGAACGCCAAGCGTTCCAAAGGAAGTCCGGTTTTCAGTGACTCAGGCCTCCTTCTCTTTCTTGATCGAATGGATGACCTTTTTCCCGCGATAATACCCATCCGGACTAATGTGATGACGCCTATGAACTTCACCGCTTTGCGGCTCGATGGAGAGCGCCGGCAGTGTCAGCGTGTCATGTGAACGGCGCATGTCGCGTCTCGATGCGGACTTGCGATTTTGTTGTACGGCCATATATTCAGATTCCGTTAGTGCGAAGGTTAATGCCTGTGCAAGAGCTCCTAGGGCTCCGCGAGCGGACTCGTACTGGACTACGTGGTCACAGTCGCGCCGCACCGGCCTTGGGGATGCATCGGCGCGATCGGGAGCGCGAGTATCAGCTCGTCTTCGATGACTTCAAGAAACGACGTAGGCCCCCGCGTCATGCGTACGATCTCATATTCGTCTTCCGGTTCAATCTGACTTGCCTCTTCGACGAATTGCAGTTTCAAGCCCGAGCGTACCGGCAACTCCATCGGCTCCATACAGCGCTGGCAGCGGACGCTAAGCGTACCCGACACCTCACCGTGCGCGCGATGCAGGCCCTCATCAGTGTCGAAAAACGCCGCCTCGACCGCGACCGATCCAGCGCGGGTCTCGATCCACTCCGCGAGACGCGCCATGTTCGTGAGCCGCATTAGGCCGCGTAAGCGGCGCCCCTGCCCAGCGAGCCGCGCCGGATAAATATACTCAGGTAGCTCATCCATTAGAACATATTATATTGCAGTTACATGAGCGGAAGAATATCGCGCCCTGTGTCTCTCCGGGGTCCGGGTCCGTGGCGAGGGGCTCATCACGCGATGCGGAGCGGCTATCGAAAGGTACCACGCCGCCCGCCATCGGGTTCCAAACAACTTGCGGTAGACTAAATATTTTCCTAATCTTCGCGCAAGTTTTTCACCGGGATGCAAAAGATGGAGTTTAACGCCGTCGCGCGCTTTATACGGCAGCACTTTAGGCATTTCAATGC
>JBOIDH010000390.1:0-2636 GCA_050740495.1 Gammaproteobacteria bacterium
TCAGCCGGTCGGGGGTTCGAATCCTCTCGCCAGCTTCTGTTAAATTCTCCGCGGTCTTGCCGCGGGGACCTTGGGTGGCCCTACATAGCATCTGTGCCTGGCTTTCTGCAAGACAGGTGCGAGCAGCACCGGATCGGTCCCTTTTTGGAAAGGGTCTCGCACGTATTGAGCTTTGCCGACTACTAGCGGCTGACACGGTCGGTCTGGGTGGCGCATCGGCGGGCCTCAGGGAATGGACCAAGTGCGCCGTAGTACCCGGCAGAACCTCGAGCATGAAAGAATGGCGGCAAGAATGGTGCTATGCTGGACCGGCTCCGGGCGAAACTCGCCGAAGGCGAGCGGGACATGGAGGAGGGGCGCTTCACGGAACTCAGCCACGAAGAGATCGGGCCGTTCTTCGCAAGGGTCAAGGAACAGGCGCTCGGGACACCCCAGAAAGAAAGTCGGTAGATGCCCAGAATCCGGCTTTCTCTAACGGCGGACCACGATCTTGAGGCAATCTGGCGCTACACCATTCCTCACGAAGGAATGAATGCTAAACGGCATCTGGCGAACGCCCATCACCAAGATAGCTAACGGATAATTACGCGACCTTCACATCAAGAATATCCGAGCCTGGCGCCTTTAGATATTGCGCCTCCACACGCGAGTACTACGCGCGTGGGGCGGGGTTCATCCGGGGGTTCAACCTCGGCGTGGACCGGGAAACGGGCAAGTCCGTGCAACTGGCCTAAGCGATCCAGTAGACGTAAGCCGTTGTGCAGCTTGTTGTTGCCTGTTGTGGCTTATTGATTTACCGTGATTTGTAATCAGCGGGTCGGGGGTTGGAATCCTCTCGCCACCTCCACCCCGGCCGGACGGATCATTAATACGTTGGTCAATCAATAACTTAGAAAACTAACGAGCCATGATGGAACGCAACAAGAAATACCGCTCGATTTTTTCCCCAACCACTGCCGAGGATCGGCGTCGCAACTTCGAGAATTATTGGGGGTTCACGACCCGCCATGGGGGCGATCTGTTGGAAGAGGATAAGGATCTTACGGAGAAACGGGTGCGCTTGGGGTATTTCAAGGACAATCCGGTGCGTTCGCGGCAACCGTTATGTAAACCGTCGGCCTTTTATCGCAACTATACGAAACTTACCGATCCCCCCGAATCGCTCGACCGCAAAACGCTGTTGCTGACCTGTATCTATAAGTTCGCCCGCCATGAGTGGGTCGGCATCCAGGCCGCGTGGGATGTCATCCCCGCGATGGCAAAGACCAAGAATCTGACGCAACGGATCAGCCGCATGCATCTGGCGGAGGAATTCTGTCACGCGCGCCTATTTAATGAGATGTTTCGTACCTTTCATCTTGATGTCGAATGGGAGCCGCTCGGTTGGGCCCAATGCTGGTTTTATCAGTTCTTTGCCCGGCTGCCCGGTGAGCTAATGAACGCGCCCGCCTTTGTCACCGAGCTGATGGGTTTGACGTTCTACCACCATCTGGAAGAGGCATTCGACGCAATTCTCGCCGACGAACCGGAGGCCCGCGAGCGGCTGCGGGAATTGCTGCACGAGATCATGGTGGACGAGCTCGCGCATGTGGGACAGCGGCGAAATTTTGTCGGCCCCATCGGGATTAGGTTCGCGCGCCTGATCGTGCGTCCGATGTACCACTTGTTCTTTCGCGATATCCCGGAAAGCAGGTTGCTTTTTGACCTCGACGCGATGATCGCGGAGGGCTTGGCTTTCGACTACAACGGAGTCCGGCCGGCGCTCCTAGAGCGCAGTTGGGTACCAAGCTACTGCCGAGTCCGGTAAGACTTCGTGCTGCTGGCGGCGAGGGGATTTCATAAACTTCGGCGCTTAGCTACAGTAGGTAACTCATCGCGTTGTCTTGAAGGCAGGAAATGCATCAGCCCGTCAGTCTAACCCAGCGGATCTCGGCCCAGATCATGGCGGTCCGGCAGGGCGAGAAACAGCGCGCCCGGCTGCGGGGTGTTTTGGAATGGCTGCATGACAAGGAAATAGCGATGGTACTGTGGCAGGTGGACGCCGCGCGCCGAGGCAGCCTGCGCGCCCTAGCGAGGGCGGTTAACCACCTCAGCAACGGTTGGCTGTTCGTCCTGTACGGGGTTGCTTTGTCGATCTATCAGGGGTGGAGCGCGGCGTTGATAATCTTTGCCGCGTTGTTATCGCTCGGGATAACGCATGTCATCTACCCGGTGTTGAAGGCGTATATCGCGAGGTTGCGCCCAATGGATCGCGTGCTGAACCTCACCTCCGAGGTGCGGCCGCTTGATCGGTATTCTTGTCCGAGCGGCCATTGCATGACGGCGATGGCGCTTTCGGTCCCGATCGTGTTTACGCTGCCCGACACGGCTGCCGTATTGTTCCCGATCGTGGCCCTGATCGGATGGGCGCGGATCGCCGTCGCGCACCATTATCCGAGCGATCTGCTTCTCGGCGTATTGCTCGGTTATGTCGTGGCTTGGCCCATCAGTCATCTCTTGTTCTAAGGAAGCTCTGCAAAAGTTACTGCGCAGCCCATCTGCTTTGTCGCGTGCTCGCTCGTCGCTCGCCTATCTACGTGATATGTCTCGCGACTCGCTCCGCGGCTTCGCGCATCTAGGCTTGCTCGCGACACTTT
>JBOIDH010000391.1:0-2627 GCA_050740495.1 Gammaproteobacteria bacterium
CCTTCGTAGCCGATCTGCCGGCAGCGGACGAGGATGTCGGCGTGGAGGGGGATGACCTCGTGCTTACCGAAGCGGCGCCTCGCGCGGCAGACGTCGCCCACGACGATGCAGAGGCGACCGCCTGGGATGAGGACGCGAAGACACTCCTTCCAGACCGTGTCGAGCTCCTGGAGGAAACGCTCGTAGTCGTGAACATGGCCCAGCTGCCCCGCGCCGTCGGGGTACTCGATGAGGTCGAAATAGGGAGGCGAGGTGAGCACCAGGTGGACCGACTCGTCCTGGACCGCAGCCATGTGCCGGGCATCCCCGAGGATAATGCGGTGGCGGGTCTGGAAGTGGTGTTGCCCGAGAACTCGGCGGTGGATCTCGAGCTTGTCCGAGACCGAGGGCTCGCGGCCGTTGATGTTCAGGATCCCGAGCTCGGTAGTCTGACTCATGCGGTCCAAGGATAGGAGATGCAACATGGGCGTGCAATCGAGAATGCTTGGTCCGGACGGGCTGGGTGCGATTCGGCGGTCTGGAAGGGGTCCTGCGCGGGCGGTCACCGCCGCACGCTCCGGCGCGCCGACGGGCCGGCGCTCGGTGCGAGCGTGGTCACGAATGACGTGCGAGAGTTCGGCTGGGCCTCCGAGCTCGCGGCCGAGATGGGCTGGAAGGCCCGGGAGGCCGGTCATTCCCGCCTTTCGGAGGTGACCCCGCGCGATTCAAGCTTGTCCGGTGCCTCTTGTATTCGTGTTCGTATGGAGATCTCGACCGGATAGGTCGGGACGATGCGGCCGTCCGGGCCGAGCGTAAGGGCCAGCTTCTGCTGCCAGTCGGCGAGGAGTGTTTGCGGGTCCCCGGGGAGCGGCGAGGCGTCGGGGTGGTCGAGGTCGAGCGTCTCGATCCGCACCGCGTTGGCCGCGGCACCGTGCAGCGCGACTTGCAGCAGTCCACCGTCAGGACGCAGGAAGTGGATCGCGCCGGGCGACGCCCCGGACAGCAAACGGCTGGAGCGGGGGATGAGGGCTGGCGGGTCAAGTCTGACCTCGAACCGGCATAGCCCGCGCACCCATGGGGGCTGAAGGCGACGGCCCGAACCCAGTCCTCGTGCCGCAGGGGCTCGACTAGGGGCTTGCCCGAGCGGGCGTCCCAGACCCGCGCGGTGTCGTCAATGCTCCCCGTTAGGCGGAGTAAAGAAATAAAGGTATCAACTTATCTTCTTAGTGGCGGTTCATAGGTTATGTAGTTAAGGAACCTCAAAGATTGGCTCCAGACCGAACTGCAAGCGCCCGCGTTTCCGATCGCGCTTAGGGTGTGCGCGTTTGGCGTTGCCGGCGAGATAATCGATCCCTCTTGCGAAAGCGTCGATGAAGGGATCTTCGATCCCTGAGATCAATGCGCGCATGATGTCGTGAAGGATATGAACGGCGCACATGGCCGCCTTGCGGGTAGAGGTTTCGACACCGGCGACGACCTGGGCCGTGTGGGCCAGGAAACGCTTGAGCGCGGCGGCGCCGATGGCCGCCCAGATGAGCCCTTCGACGATGGCGGGGTTTTTGGTATCGAACGCATGCAGGTTCGCATAGGACTTCCACTCCTTGAACAAGAGCTCGACCTGCCAGCGCAGTCGATAGGCCTTGGCCACGTCGTAGACGGAGTAGCGCTCCGGTGGGAGATTGGTCGCCAGGTACTGAAACTCCCGGGTCTTGGAGTTCCAAGTGACGATGAGGCGACAGTCGAGCCACTGGTCCTGGACCTGCCAGCGCACCCGCAGATCCACCGCCCCCTGCTTCGCGATGCGGAGTGTCTTGAGCGATTTGCCACAGAACTGTCGTATCCGCTGGCCTTGGGCATCAAAGGCCTCCAACACCATTGGATTCAAGCCTTTCTGGGCACGGATGACGAAGCTCGCCCCCGCTTTGCTCAGTGCAGAGAGATAGTCCCGGTCGAAGTAGCCGCGGTCGGCCAAGAGCAACGAGCCCCAAAGACTCGAGGCCTCGGGCAGCGCGCCCCGCTCGCTCGCGGTGTCGGCCGTCAGGGTCACTTTGGACAGCGATTCGTCCAGGAGGTCCAAGGTCGTATGCAACTCGACCGCTGCGGGCTTCACCTCCTTGAACCGGCCCGGAAAGACCTCCTTCAGTGCATCCTTGATCGCGAAGGAACTGCCATCCTGGATGACGATGCGGCGAAACTCCGAGAAGGCACCCCCCTGTGGCATGCCGAGCACGCGGATCACGAGCGTCTCCAGCAACCGGCGCGCCGTCTCGCGCATGAACCCGGCAAACTCGCGCTTGGCCAGCTGGTCGTAGAAGGGCTTGTAGTCCATGGTGTAGCCGAAGAGCGCATTGAACCCCCTCTGCAGATCCGCCAAGCTCTCGACCCGCGTCCCCGCAAACAGGGTCATCAGCGTCATCACCATCCGGTAGGGTGTCAGTTGCCGCACCCGATGGCAGTAGCGCGTGGCCTTGCCCAGCTCGTTGAGCATGCCCTCCGAGAGGGCCTTCTTGAATTTCGCCGCGAACATGCTAACTTTTCCCCGCTCCATCCGATCCTCCCGATTTACTTTGTTTGCCGATAAAGTCGATCAGATCGGGTGGAGCACTAAAAGTTCCGTGATCTATTTATTCACATATATCATCCACTTA
>JBOIDH010000392.1:0-2598 GCA_050740495.1 Gammaproteobacteria bacterium
GAGCTGACGGGCGCGATTCCGTCAGCTCGACCCGATCGCTTGCTCTTAGCCGTATAGTACATACATAGTAGCCTAATTCTTGTAGGCATTTTGAAAGGAGAAAGCTCATGGCAGTAAAACCAATTCCAGATGGCTATCACAGCGTGACACCGTACCTAAGCATTAAGGGTGCGGCTGAAGCAATTGAATTTTATAAGCAGGCATTTAGCGCGACTGAGTTGTTTCGCCTGGTTGCGCCAAGTGGTGAGATTGGGCACGCCGAAATCAAAATCGGCGATTCACCTATCATGCTAGCCGATCCTTGTCAAACAGGTGCGTTCCGCAGTCCACAGTCACTGGGTGGTTCGTCGGTTGGCCTCCATGTGTACGTGGAGGATGTGGATGCTCAATTTGCCCAGGCCGTTGATGCGGGCGCGAAGATCATCAAGCCTGTGCAAGATCAATTTTACGGTGACCGCACAGGTACGCTGGAAGATCGTTTCGGGCATGTTTGGTTTCTCGCTACCCACAAGGAGGATCTCACACCGGAGCAAATCAACAGGCGTGCCGAGTCACTTTTCAAGCAAGGTGGCGCCTAACGTTGGGGTTGAACCCTGGGAAAAGCGAGCAGCTATCCCGGGCGTCGGCTTGAGTGAATCGTTAGAGCCTGTCGAGCCAGTAATTTGGGCGACGACGATGCGGAGCGATGACCAAGACCTCAATGTCAGCACCCACCTGGCGGTAGAGAATGTTGTACGGGAAGCCTGGAACGCGATAGCGCCGAATATTTGGAGGGAACTCGACCCGATAGCGGTGCGGAGCTTCGCAAACCTTGACCATGGCTGCGTCAAAGGCACTAAGGTAACGCGCACCAAGACCGGGTTGCTGAGATTCGTAGTAAGCGACATGTTCAAGGTGCTCAACTCGCGCCGACGGATTGAAGAAGTAACTCACTTAAGAAGTGCTTGGGCCTCTTGACGCACGACCTCAGCGGGGATACGTAGCACCAACCCCTGATCCATCTCGGCAGCTCGACGTGCTGCTTCCTGAAACCACAGCTGTTCAATCTCAGCCTCTGATAGGGTATCGAGGCTGGACAGCAGCAGCTCCGCCAATTGAGCCCGCTGTTGTGCGGGAAGGGACAAGACTTCATGACGAATGGATTCGATGTCCATAATTACATATTAGCACTTACCAAAAACATGCTCTAAGTTAAAGGTAACGGGCGTGGCGCGCTCTTTGCGCCGGGTCCCGTGTTCACTGACCAGTTAAAGCGCATTTGCGCTACGCCAAATGCCTTCATAATGTACCAACTTCAACTTGGCAATATCTGATGGTAGCGGTGCAAGATATCTCGGCTTCGTCTTTGCGGCGTCTTTAATTGATTGCCCCATTACCAGACAGGAGAGGCCATCAAGAAACAGTACGCGATCATGAAACTCAGTGCTAATGCGCACCTCTGCCTTGGCACCAAGTTGTGTATTGAATTTTTCAACCGCTGGCTTGCTAGGCAAAGAGCAGAGTCCATAGTTCTATGCGCTTTAACTGACATGGACCTCCCGGACTCTGAGGCATCGATGTGCCAGGGATGGAAGATGTAATTATTTCCAAGCAACGAGCGAGGAGGTTCACAATAACGATTGTACGCATCGGGGTTAGATTTGGCAAAGAACGTGTGTGGGGTGGATGAACACAGCAAGGTGGCGGTGCGGAGAACGTTGTGTCGAGATCCGCTTTTGGTGTGGATTTCCCAGGTGCCTGTAGCGGTCGTAGAGATGGAAGCCTGTTTGGGGGACGCATGACTGGGCACAGGAGTTGGTGACGCTCGGGCACGATGCCCGGATCATGGACTGCCGCTTTGTGGCACCGTATCGGCGTTGCGCTTTCCGCAAGGGTTATTCCGATGCGGACATTGCCGCGCTGGTGTACTATGTTACCGGCCGGTTCGGCGCGAGGGCAGCGACGGTCACACCCGATCAAGTCGCCGGGCGTCGCGAGAAAGAGTGATGCAAGAGCCTTTGCTTGGCTGGGGACGTTCGCCTGAACTACGTTGAGCTTAGAGGGAGATGCCGATGAGTTTAGATCCCGTTTTTCTTTCGCGTCTCCAATTCGCCTTCGTCATTGCCTTTCACTTCCTGCTGCCCGCGTTCACGATCGGGTTAGCGT
Source organism: Gammaproteobacteria bacterium (assembly GCA_050740495.1). GTDB lineage: Bacteria > Pseudomonadota > Gammaproteobacteria > JACCXJ01 > JACCXJ01 > USCg-Taylor. The sequence goes on from JBOIDH010000392.1 coordinate 2,146, forward strand.
CCTACATCGCGGTGCTGGAAGGACTGCTCCTCGCAACGAAGGAGCGGGTCTATCTCCGAATCTCGACCTTCTGGATCAGGATCTTCGCCGTGGCGTTCGGCATGGGGGTGGTATCGGGGATCGTCTTGCCCTACCAGCTCGGCACCAACTGGAGCCGTTACTCGGACGCCACCGCGAACGTTGTCGGCCCGCTTATGACCTACGAGGCCCTGATGGCATTCTTTCTCGAGGCGGGGTTCCTCGGCGTGCTGCTTTTCGGGCGCAAGCTCGTCCCGCAGTGGGCGCACTTCTTCGCCGCGCTGATGGTCGCGATCGGGACGCTGCTGAGCGCGTTCTGGATCCTGGCGGCGAACAGTTGGATGCAGACGCCCGCCGGCTTCGAGATCATCGACGGGCGGTTCGTGCCGACCGACTGGCTGGCGGTGATCTTCAACCCGTCGTTTCCGTATCGGT
>JBOIDH010000393.1:0-2577 GCA_050740495.1 Gammaproteobacteria bacterium
CCGAGCCCAGCGCAGTCCCATCGATAAACCCCGGCTTGCTCGGCTCGATGGTAGCGACGATCGCGCATCCCCCTTTGCAAAACTAGCGCGGCACTCACGCCAGCGAAATCATACCTTGGTCCATCGGGCTCGTTTCAATCTACCTAATCGTACTGACAGGAATTACGGCTGGTCAACAGCATGTAGATTTGGCATAGTAATTACTTACGAATAATTTGGGAGGTATTTCGTGAATTCTATAAATTGGAGCCCGGTGCGTACCTTCACATCAGCTATGGTCATCACGACCGGCCTTCTTACGGCGGATTCCGCTTGGGCGGATCCATGCACAGGCCCAGTCGAACAGACCGCCCTCAATACCCGCGCCCTACAAACCGAGCTTATGGTAGCTGCGCTTTCCTGTGGCAATAGAATCCACTATAACGCCTTCGTAATAAGATATCAGGGCGATTTAGTCAAACATGGGCGATCCCTGCAGTCGTTCTTCCTACGAAAACACGGTGCCGCGGGACGGAAAAACTTAAACACCTTTATCACGCGGCTGGCCAACCAAGCTTCGCACCGCAGCAGTATTACGCACGCGGCATTCTGCGCTAACTCGTCATCGCTTTTTGATCGGTTATTGAGCGCGAGGCCCGTGACATTGGAGAAATTACTCGAAAGCTCCACCACCACCTCAAATCACGACATTGCACCCTGCGGCGGAAAGATCAATACGAACGGGAAGCCCATCGGCAACGACTTTTCTGGCAGCAAAGCGATAGTCAACAATAACCCGAAGGGACCGAAGTAACGCTGGATCCGTGGATTCGCCGCGGCATCGGCGGTAAGCGTACTCCCGTGTTTAAAATGGGACAAAAATGCCATCGGTACAATGACTGTATGTTGTCTACTGGCCGCTAGGGTCGGAGATCCGTCCGCCGCTTCGAGCGCGTTTGCCAGACACCCGCGACGATGCTTCTACCAGCACGTTCCAAAAAAAAAGACGCCACCCTGGGGCGGCGTCCGCACGTGGCAGAAAGCGGGCTAACTGTTGGAATGCAACAGATCCTTAGCGCTCGATGACAATCTCAGCCCGTCGGTTTTGCGCCTCCGGAACACCGTCACCGGTGGGTACCAACGGATCAGCTTCGCCGAACGCCTCGGTGTCAATGGCATCAGCTTGCGTACCGAACCCGGTCAAAGCGGACCTTACCGCATCCGCACGGCGCTGTGATAGGCCCAGATTATAGTCTACAGAGCCGGCCGTATCCGTATAACCCTTCGCGACGACCCTCTTGAACGGCGTACCGTTGGCATCGGTCGCCGCACTCTCGACGACGCTCATGCCGCCGGACGTTATATCAGCCTTGTCGAAATCGAAGAACACCAGATAGCTTTCCGGTGGGGCAGCGACCTCCGCTGCCGGCGGAACCTCTTCGACTAGCGCCGCCTCGACCTTGGCGATTGCATCCATGAAAGCTTGCTTGCAGGCGTTGATGTCCGCCGGTTGTAGGTCCTCGGAAGCCTGCTCTATCCAGCAATCGTAAGACGCTTGGGCGCGGGCCGCATCGTCAGGTACTTTGGTCCGCCCAGTCTTATCAAGCGCCGAGACCAACCGCTGACGCGCGTCGGTCAGCTCCGAGACATACTTACCTTTCAGAAATGGCTGCCTTAGCTCGACCTGATCCGGCCCCGGCGACTGGCCTCCGGCTGCGGCCATGGCCCGCTGCGCGTACGTATCAGCATCTCGATTGTCGCCCTGAATCGCCTCCACCCCGGACAGCGCCACATAATCCTGCGCCAAGGCATTGTCAAAGCCGGCGCCGTACGGGTGTATGCTCGCGAGCTGATTCATCGGCCGCGATGCACATCCGGTTAGCGTAACCGCCGCGATCATCAGGACCGCGAATCTCTTTACAGAAGTCATTGTCTATATCCTCCCTCGTAGGGTTGCCCCGGCATCTCGACGCGAGAACCCGATCGAACGGCCGGGCGGAACGTCTACAGTGTCTATACCTTAGCCTAGAAGTCGAAACCAATGCCGAGCGCGTAGGGAATTACCCCGTCTTTGCAGCACTCACTGATCAGCATTTCGTAACTAACGCTCCCAAATATAAACGTGCTCTCGTTTACGAAAAATTTGACTCCCCCTTCAGGACCCCAGACGCCGTCGTCGTTGAGACCCGCACCATATTGCCCGCCGAGGTTCAATCCGAGGTATGGCTGCCAGCGTGCTAGATCCCACTGATATGCAGCCTGAAAAACCGACCGGCCATTAATAAAGCTGCTGTTACCAACGTCGGCAAATGAAACTCTTTGTTTGAACGTGAGTGGGATATTTTTGGTCAGGTAGTATCCGATCGAGCCGACAAAGCCAAAATCTGAATTATCGAACCCGTCGTCCGTAGTCGAATCGCCCGCGCCGCTTAGGGTTGCTTCCCAATTCCCGGCCACTGGACCAGGATCACGGGTATAAGGCGGCATGCCAGTCGATTGCGCCATTGCGGCCGTGCTTAACGCAATTCCAGAAAGTGCGAAAAATAATTTCATCATTCTCGTAACTCCGTCCCCAAGACCTGACGAGCGCCCACACCG
>JBOIDH010000394.1:0-2572 GCA_050740495.1 Gammaproteobacteria bacterium
AGTTGAGGCAGCCAATCTTTCGGCGCGAGCATCGAACAGACTCGGCAACAGTCCAGCAAGGCAGCGTCGAGAATCGAGTGCGCAAATACGAGGGCGGCAGCATCCAAAGATGCTTCGAAGGTAGCCAGGGCCTGCTGCGTCATCCGATCTGGAGCCCGGGCCGCATGCCCGTCGCGTACATATGCGGCTGGATCGACAAGCACCTTAGACAATTCAGGGTCGGAGACCAACGTTCGGATGAAATCCACGTTCTCGCGATGAATTTGAGGCACTGCGGAAGGTAAGCCAAGTCGGCCTACTTTTCGAAAGATCTCGATGCGGGACCACTGCGTCGTGAGGCGCTCCCAGATCTGAGTGAAGAGCTGCTCCGGTGTCAGCATATCCTGTGGGAGCTAAAGGAGCGCGAGTTGAGCGGCGCGGCCATGAAATAACAGGAAGCGGTGCGCCGAATCACCGCGTCCGCCTCGACGCGCTTGTTAGGCATTTCGTTTTTTATACATGCCATATATAGCTGGTATCAGGAGGGTCAGAAAAATACTAATTGCGTGGTCGTCTCGCTCACCCGGTTTTGGAACGAAATCTATGATCGTCTCTCCACCACCAAAAAGCGGGTCGGCGTCTTCTGTGTGAGTACCAAGCCCAGCCCAAGAAACAATCGTTATTACTGCAACCACGTAAAACACCAAAAGATAATTTTTCCATCCCTCGTCATACGTTGTGGCGAAGTGGCGGCCGGCTAGGTATGCGAGAACTACAACGCCTGCTTTAAGCAAAGCAGTAAGTGGCTTCCAGACTGCGGCAGGAAAAGAGGCATCATTAAACGCATAGAATAGGAACCAAGCCAAAGCGCTTACTTTGACAATCTCCACGCCGATATCAATTTTGCTTGTTGCCATGGTTCTTACAATGCCTAACAGGTAGATAGGCGACGAGCGAGCACGCGACGCAGCGATCGGGATGCGCAGTAGATTTATTCACAACCTCTGAGGGGTTTATAATGAACGCGATGGGGCTGATCCGCGTCTTGACCGAGCCGGCGATGCCGGTCCGCTTCATAATCGGCATAATTGCCTTCAAACCACAGCACCTGGCTGTCGCCCTCGAAGGCCAGGATATGCGTGGCCACGCGGTCCAAGAACCAACGATCGTGCGAGATCACCACCGCGCAGCCGGGGAAACTCAGCAACGCCTGCTCGAGCGCCCGGAGCGTCTCGACATCGAGATCGTTGGTCGGTTCATCGAGGAGTAGCACATTCGCGCCCTGGCGCAGGACTCTGGCGAGATGGACGCGATTGCGCTCGCCCCCGGAGAGCGTTCCGACCCGCTTTTGCTGATCCGCCCCCTTAAAATTGAACCTGGCCACGTACGATCGCGACTGACACTCGTAGCTACCCACGCGTAGTAAGTCTTGCCCATCGGAGATCTCCTCCCACACGGTTTTTTCGGCAGCCAACGCATCGCGGCTCTGGTCGACACAGGCGAGCACCACGGTATCACCGGCGCGGATCTCGCCCGCATCCGGCGCTTCCCGCCCGACTAGCATCCGAAATAAGGTCGTCTTGCCGGCGCCATTCGGGCCGATGACGCCGACGATGCCTCCGGGGGGCAACTCAAAGCTCAGATCATCGATGAGCAGCCGCTCCCCGTAGGCCTTGCGCAAATGCGATACCTCGATCACTAAATCCCCGAGCCGTGGACCCGGCGGAATATAAATCTCGTTGGTCTCGTTGCGATGCTGATAGTCCTGTGAGGCAAGCTCCTGAAAGCGTTGCAGGCGCGCCTTGCTTTTCGCATGCCGTCCTTTCGGGTTGGTCCGCACCCATTCGAGCTCGAGCAGCATGGACTTGCGGCGGCCCTCCGCTTGTTTCTCTTCGCGTTCGAGCCGTTGCTCTTTCTGTTCCAGCCACGAGGAATAATTCCCCTGCCAGGGGATCCCATAACCGCGGTCGAGCTCCAAGATCCATCCGGCGACATTGTCCAGAAAGTAACGGTCATGGGTCACCGCGATCACCGTTCCCGGATAGCCGCCAAGGTAGCGTTCGAGCCAGGCCACGGACTCGGCATCCAGATGGTTGGTGGGCTCGTCCAGGAGCAGCATGTCGGGCCGTGAGAGCAGCAGCCGGCAAAGCGCGACGCGGCGCCGTTCCCCGCCGGAGAGCTGAGTCACCTCGGCGTCCCAGGGCGGCAGCCGGAGCGCGTCGGCGGCGATCTCAAGCGTGCGTTCGAGCTCCCAGGCGCCGGCCGTGTCGATCGCTTCTTGCAGCGTGGCCTGCTCTTCGAGCAGCCCGTTCATCTCCTCATCGCTCATCGGCTCGCCGAAACGCATCGAGATTGCATTGAAGCGGTCGAGGAGCGCCTTGCTCGCCGCAATGGCCTCTTCCACATTAGCGCGTACGTCCTTGCCGGGATCGAGCCGCGGTTCCTGGGTAAGGAAACCGATGGCGATCCCCGGTTGCGGGGTCGCTTCCCCGTCATAGTCCTTATCCATGCCGGCCATGATGCGCAATAAGGACGATTTTCCGGCCCCGTTGAGTCCCAGCACGCCAATCTTCGCGCCCGGGAAGAAACTTAA
>JBOIDH010000395.1:0-2570 GCA_050740495.1 Gammaproteobacteria bacterium
CGAGGACAAGGCACTCACGGCGATGCAGGAGATCAGCGGCGGAGGACATCCGCATTTGTCCAACGCAAAGGCGGGGGTGGATCTCGCTACCATGTGCGTATTGGAAACGAGCATTGCCTTCACGCGCACATGAGTGGGATTAAGATCGCCGTTTACTATTCAGAGTTTGTGAAGAAATCGTAGCGAGCGCAGTAGATATCCTTACGCAACCAAGTTATACAGACCGACTTCGACGAATCTGATAGTCCCGGGAGAAAAGACGATGCCTGTTGCGAAAGGACAGGGACCTTGGAGAGGTAACCCAAAATTTCACGTATGTGTGGTTAGATTTGTTCACAAGCTCTCAGGTCACCATCGGTTTTAGCTAGACCATTGGATGACGCTCCCGACAGAAACGCGGCTGCCCATCATCATGCAGCCGCAACCCGACGAGGCCACCTGCGGTCCGACCTGCCTGCACGCCGTGTATCAATTCTACGGCGCCAAGGACAGTCTGCGCGCCGTGATCGAACGTACCCAGTGCCTCGACACCGGCGGTACGCTGGCTGTCTTCCTCGCCTGCGATGCCTTGCGCCGGGGCTATGCCGCAACCATCTACACCTATAACCTGCAAGTCTTCGATCCCACTTGGTTTAAACCACCCGGCGCCGATCTGAGCGAACGTCTGCGGCAACAGATGCGATATAAAACCGATGAGAAACTACAAACCGCTTGCCGTGGCTACTTGGAATTCCTTGTCCTCGGGGGACAGTTGCGCTTTACCGATCTCACGCGGCGCTTGATCCGCGAGTATCTTGGCCGCTCCATACCGATCCTCACCGCCTTGAGCGCGACCTATCTCTATCGCAGCATGCGCGAGTACGGGCCCAAAGACACGCCCGACGATATCCGCGGCGAGCCCTCCGGCCATTTCGTGATACTGTCCGGATACAATCCGGCCGAGCGCACGGTACTGGTCTCCGATCCCTTGCTGCCGAACCCATTCTCCAACACCCATCTCTATGCGATCGACGTGGACCGAGTAATCGGCTCCGTGCTCCTGGGGATCCTCACCTACGATGCCAATGTGCTCATCATCCGGCCGTGCTCGCAAGCGCGGTGACGCCGCCCTTCGATGTCTATTCTTATCGTCGTCAATAATCCTCGGGATTGGCCCTTGCACATTCCGGGGGTGGAGGTCGTTCCGGCCCGCGCCTACCTGAGCGATTCCAATTACAGCGTGGACCGCAGCGCCAAGGTCTTCAACCTTTGCAAATCCTACCGTTACCAGAGCGTCGGCTACTACGTCTCGCTGCTGGCCGCGGCCCGCGGCCACAAACCGCTCCCGAACGTCAACACCATCGAGGATCTCAAGTCGCAGAATATCATCCGCTTGCTGGCCGAGGATCTGGACGATACGATTAAGCGTGCGCTTACGCCCCTCGGCAGCGCGGAGTTCACGCTCAGCATCTATTTCGGACAGAATCCTCAGGGGCGCTATGAAACCCTGAGCCGGCAGCTTTTCAACCTGTTCGAGGCGCCGGCCCTGCGCGCCCAATTCGTCCGCGACCACGAATGGCGGCTCAAGAACGTGCGCCCGATCGCTGCCAGCGAAATTCCTCCCGAGGATCATGACTTCGTGGTCGCCACGGCCACCAACTATTTCTCCGGACAGAAACGCCGCGTGCGCAAGCGCACGGTGCCACGCTACGCCTTGGCGATCCTCCATACCCCTAGCGAGCCCCGGGGCGCTTCCGATGCCAAGGCCCTGCAGCGCTTCGAGAAGGCCGCGGAAGCCGTGGGGCTCGATGTCGAAATCATTACCAAGGACGATATTGGACGGCTCGCCGAATTCGACGCCTTGTTGATCCGCGACACCACGGCGGTCAATCACTATACCTATCGCTTCGCCCGGCGCGCGGCCGCCGAGGGCTTGGTTGTCATCGATGATCCGGACTCCATCCTCAAATGCACCAACAAAGTCTACCTGGCCGAGCTGCTCTTGCGTCACGGCGTCCCCACGCCCAAAACGCTCGTCGTTCACCGCGACAACATCGATCAAATCGCCGCCACGCTCGGCCTGCCGTGCGTCGTGAAACAGCCCGACAGCTCGTTCTCCCACGGGGTCGTGAAGATCGAGAATCTACAGGATCTCGAGCCCACGGTGATCCAGCTTTTGGAAAAGTCCGAGCTGGTCGTGGCGCAGGAATTCCTGCCCACGGAGTTCGATTGGCGCGTGGGGATCTGCGATCGGCGCGCGCTCTACGTCTGCAAATACTTCATGGTCCGCCGCCACTGGCAGATCATCAAGCGCGATGATTCCGGGCAGATCGGCGGCGAAGGGAGCGTACAGACGCTGAGCGTGGGTGAAACCCCCGAGGAGGTGATCCGCACCGCGTTAAAGGCCGCGGATCTCATTGGGGACGGGCTCTACGGCGTCGATATCAAGCAAATTGGGCGGCGCTGCTGCGTGATCGAGGTCAACGACAACCCGAATATCGACGCCGGATACGAGGACGCCGTGCTGCGCGACGGCCTTTATCGCGAGATCATGGGCATCTTCTTACGGCGGATCGTGGAACATAAGCAAG
>JBOIDH010000396.1:0-2568 GCA_050740495.1 Gammaproteobacteria bacterium
TCAAAACTCTCACTCATTATATCGGCTCGTTGGTTTAAGCCGATGGCTGTGCTCACCGGAAGACGCTCTGTCATGACCCTTTATTGCGAGCCGAAGGACCCCATCGGGCACTGTGCTCGGATCGTGTTAGCGGAAAAAGACGTGAGCGTCGACATCAACTATGTCGGGCTGGATAACCGGCCTGAAGATCTCAACGAACTTAACCCTTACGGCACGGTGCTGACGCTTATCGATCGCGATCTTGTGCTATACGACGCTCAGATCATGATGGAATATTTGGACGAGCGTTTCCCGCACCCTCCTCTGTTGCCGGTCGATCCGGTGGCGCGCGCCAATAACCGTCAGTTTCGGTATCGGGTGTTTCGTGATCTTTACCACTGGACCGACAGCGTTACCGGGAAGAATGAGATTGCGGCATCCAATGCACGCAAGGCTTTGCGCGATAATCTGACGGTAATAGCGCCGAGTTTCGTGCAGTGCCAGTATTTCATGTCAGCCGATTATTCGTTGGTGGATTGTTCGATAGCGCCCTTGCTTTGGCGGTTACACTATTACGGCATCAGACTGCCGAATCAAGCAAAGCCGCTCCTAAAGTACGCGGAACGCTTATTCGCGCGATCGTCGTTCAAATTCAGCCTGTCGGAGTTTGAAAAGGACATCCGGGAACATCCCTGAGTTGGTTTTTTTAGGTCTTCCGGTCAAGCTTACCCACTAGCTAGTGGAGTGTCACAGAAACACGCCGCATAACACAGCCCGTCATTCCGGCCAAGTCCGCGCAGCGGACGCGAGCCGGAATCCATGCGGAGCATAGGTCGGCGCTGGGTTCCCGCGTCCGCGGGAATGACGAATCTTATTTTCGACGTCGACGGTATTTTCTGGCTTATTTGAGTTACAGATCACCAGATTACGCAGCCTTGCCATGTGGCTCCCGAGTCTTTCATCTCCCTATCGTATGGCATCTATATTGCTTTTGTTAGGTGTACTTTACCTAAAACGGGCAGGGTTTCCAACTTTGTCGCCACGACAGAAATTGAGACACTTGCCCAGGTTCGCGAGAATTCCCAACACAATTATTTTGCTCGACCAGTTGGCGTTTGCCTGCAAAAGATGCACGGGAAAAACAACAAAGGTGTACTGAATACCAGCGCCTTAACGGCCGAAGAATGGAAACCGGGACTCAACGCGGGGCCTTCCGCGCGCCCCGAATCGCCCTTGGTCGAGCGCCGCGAGCGTGAGCGGCGAAAGTCCAAGAGGCGGGCCCAGGCAGTATCGGATCTGTGGGAGACGCCCAGCCCTGGCGATGCTAAGGCGGAAAACGATCCGGTCTTCAGCGCGGATAGGCTCACCAAACGCGAGGAGCAGATCGTCAGGCTTCTGGGCCAAGGACTCACCAACAAGCAAATGTCCCGGCAGCTCGGGATCATGGAAGACACCGTCAAGAAACATCTCCAGAATGTTTTCGGCAAGCTCGGCGTCCGCCGCCGTACCTTGGTTGTGCTGCGGCGGCTCGCCTAGCAGCCGGACAGCGCTTGAGACAGGTTGTCCCTGGTTCTCGTTGCGAAGGAAACCACCATACACATCCTCTCTCACCTGACCCTTCCTCTGTTCCTGGGCCTGATGCTCTGTGGAACCGTCCGCGCGGCCGAGACGACCTCGATCGAAGTGCTCAAGGCATTTCGCCAGGACCTCGAAGCCCTCAAAGAGGGTCAGCAGGCCATCGGCAGGGATATCGCGGAGATCAAGAAGCTCTTGCAGCCGCCGCATCCGATACGGCCGATCGACGCGGTCCTGGAGGTTGGTGATGCTCCGTTAAAAGGTAAAAAGGACGCCAAGCTGACCCTCATCGAGTTTTCCGACTACCAGTGCCCCTTCTGCCGGCGCCATGTTGAGACAACGCTGCCACAGCTCGAGAAGGACTACATCGCCACCGGTAAGTTGCGTTACGTGTTCCGCGACTTCCCGCTGGAGTCTATTCATGCCCAGGCCGTTAAGGCCGCCGAGGCGGCGCACTGTGCGGGCGAGCAGGGCAAGTATTGGGAGTTGCACGACAAGTTGTTCGCCAATCAAAAGACTCTGGCGCCGGAAAACCTGGTGGCGTACGCAAAGGCGATCGGGCTCGAGGCTGGACGCTTCAACGAATGCCTAGAGAGCGGCAAATACGCGGGAAAGATCAAGCGCGGCATCGCCGAAGGCCAGAAGCTCGGGATTACCGGAACCCCGACCCTGCTGCTCGGGCGCAGCGCGGGCGACCAGGTCAAGGAGGTCAAGATGATGGTGGGTGCCCTGCCTTTTGCGCTGTACAAAGAAGAGATCGAGAAGCTGCTCGCCGAGAGGTCCGACAAGTAGTGAGTAGCTAGGCGCTTCGCATCCAAGGCCGTCAACGCCGGCGGCCTGCTCCTCCCAGGCGGCGGCGTCCCGTCTCACCCTCCTTGAGGCGGCGTCCGCGCCCGTCGCCCTACCTGCCCCCGCGTCCAGGCCCGGACGCTGGTCAAGCGGGATCCGTAAGTCCCTACCCCTTTTGTGGAATAGCATCACGATTCCGATTCTGGCACCGTGCGTCTCGCGGTC
>JBOIDH010000397.1:0-2557 GCA_050740495.1 Gammaproteobacteria bacterium
AGGAAACTCTGATTGAGTCCCCTCTCCCCCAGGGAGAGGGCGAAACGCGGACTTGTTCAGACCTTGCTAAGCTCCGGCAACTCGGCGGGTACAAGTTTCGGCGCCAGCAGCCTTTGGGGCCCTACATCGTCGGCTTCGTCTGTCTGGAGCAGCGGCTGATCGTCGAGGTGGACGGCGGACAACACGCCGAACAGGCGGACGAGGATGCGCAGCGGACCGCGTGGTTGGAAGCTGAAGGCTTCCGGGTTTTGCGGGGGGAGGAGGAAGAACGCCCCGGCCAATGCATGGAATGTGAACTTCAACGACGACAACGTCAACGCGAACAATAAGAGCAACAACCACGTCCGCGCCGTGCGGGACGGCTCGTGATCGGCCCAGATCCTCTGCGGCTATCTGTCGTCATCGTTTAGCGGTTACACGGCGTCTAACTAAGAACCCTTGCGCTGACTGAGCATGCGCGCCAGTGTCTCGAACACCGGCGCCTGAGAGAACCGGTAGCAAGCGATGCCGAGGGCCAGGGCCGAAAAGCCCACCAGCACCAGAAGATCTTGATAGAGCGCGAATTCCGCGCCGAAGGGGGGGCTCGCCCGCGCGGCGAGCGCATGCTTCATCAAATCGACCCCGTAGCTGAAAGGATTGATTAATACCAGCGCTTTTAGCACGCCGGGCAACTGTCCGATCGGATAGAGTGCGCCGCTGAGAAAGTACATCGGAAAGATAAAGAAGTTCATCACCACCGCGAAGTCATCCAAGGCTTTGCTGAATACCGCGATGAGAGTGCCGACGCTCGCACACAGGAGCGCCGTGCATACCAATCCGCCCACGAGGAGTCCAACGTTTTGCGTGTCAGCGAGGTAGCCAAGAGGTAATAAGAGCAGTATCAACATGAGGGCTTGGGTCAGCCCCACCATTGTCGCGCTGGCGGTCCGCGCGAGGATAATGACGTAACGCGGGAAGGGTGCCACGATCAACATGCGCATCACCCCGGACTCCTTGTCGTAGACCATGGACAGGGAGGCGAGCAAGGCCCCGAACAGCATCACCATACACAGCAGACCCGGGACCAGAAACTGCCGGTAGTTGGGCGTTCCGGCAGCGCTCAGAAGGGCGTCGAAACCCGAGCCGATCACGAACAACCAGATGAGGGGCCGTACCATGGCGCTCACAAGACGCCCGCGTTGGCGCACCATGCGCGTGAGGTCGCGCATTATCATGGCTTTGATCGCGCGCCACATTTTAGGGAAGCTCTACAAAAGTTACTGCGCAGCCCATCTGCTTTGTCGCGTGCTCGCGCGTCGCTCGCCTATCTACATGATATGTCTCGCGACTCGCTCCGCGGCTTCGCGCATCTGGGCTTGCTCGCGACACTTTTGCGGAGCTTCCTTAGGCGCCCGGGCGATTAAGCCAAAGATAGACGTCGTTGAGATCCGCGCGCCGAAGGTGGATCCCGCGCGTTATGTGTTTGAGGTGGGAGGGGAGATGGGACAGCGCGAAGTCCCGATCCAGGATGCGGAACTGTAAGCGCCCCTCCTCGGCCAAGGGTGCGCCGAATCGGGGAGTTAATTCCTGGGCGGACAAGGCGGGGGTTTCGGTCTCAACCTCCAGGATAAAAGACGCGACCCCGCTGACCAGAGCGGCGGGACGGCCCTGCCCGATCGTTTTGCCGCCTTTCATGAATACAACCTCGTCGCATCCCTCAACCTCATCCATATAGTGTGTGCTGAGCATCAGGGTCGAGCCTTCTTCGGTGCGCAAACGGTGCAGGAAGCGCCAGATCTGGCGGCGGTTGATGACATCGAGCCCGATGGTGGGCTCATCCAGAAACAGGATCGGCGGCCGGTGCAAGACCCCGCGCGCGATATCGAGAGCGCGCCGCATCCCGCCGGACAGAGTGGACACCGGTGCATGACGTTTCTCCTCTAGATCGAATAGCTTCAGCAGCTCTTCGCCGCGCTGGCGCGCAATCCGCGGCGAGAGACCCGCCAGCGCCGCGGCGAAGCGCAGGTTTTCTGCCACCGTAAGCGTACGGTCCAGCGCGGATTCTTGAAACACTACCCCGATCGCCCGGCGCACCGCGACGGGCTGGCGAACCACCTCATAACCGCCAACCCACGCTTGACCCGCACTCGGTCGCACCAGCGTGCTCAGCATGTGCAGGGTGGTGGTTTTCCCGGACCCGTTGCGCCCCAGGAGCCCGAAGAACGACCCTTGCGCAACGGCCAGATCCAGCGCATCGACGGCTAGCAAACATCCATAGGACTTGCTTAGACTGCGGGTTTCGATGGCAAGGGCATTCGGCATCGTCTATATAGGTCGTGTTTAGGAACGTAGGAAGGGCTATTTAGATGGCTCTTCCGCAGAAAGTGTGGGTCAGTCGAGAGACGGTCTGGTAATGATCGCATGATAATCTGGGTCTGTTTATTTGGGCCCGGCCACGAGTTTTCGGGTTCGAGATTTCAAGGCAAGGTAAGGGCGCCACGGTTATGCGCATCATCGGCCTCCCTCGAGGTTGTCGGTGTTGTTGCGCCGAACCGCGTGCCGCGGAGCGCATAGGAAA
>JBOIDH010000398.1:0-2551 GCA_050740495.1 Gammaproteobacteria bacterium
GGGGTGATGTCCGCTCGGTTATCGTAAAGCATCGAGCCGCGGGCCACGACATCAATGCCGATAACTGGACAATGAACACCATCGTCATTTCAGCAGTGTTGGAGGGCGGCGATGTGCGGGAAATGTTCCGTCAGACCGGGACGCCGGTATGGCAGTTCCGGAAGAATGACCATCAGAGTTGGCAACACGATTTCGTGTAGGGCGGTGAACGAGTCGCATGTATAAGGCGCATCTCATTTTCAACGTAACGCCTAATCAACTGTTAGACGGCTACTGTCATCACCTAGTACTTTGCAAGGAGAATCGATATGAGTACAGCAAGAGAGGATGGAGAAGCTGTGAAGACCATACTGTTGGTGGGCGCCACGGGGAACCTTGGTGGTTTCATTGCGCGGGCGCTGCTGACCAAAGGCGCGAGACTCCGCCTGCTGGTGCGTCCCGGCAGCCGTGCGAAACTTGCCACCGATGTCGCCGCGGCGTCCGAGGTCGTCGAGAACGAGGCAGGCGCCTTCGATGGCGTCTATACCGTCGTTTCGGCCATACAGGGAGGGCCCGAGACGATCGTGGACGCGCAACTCAATCTACTACGGGCAGCGCGCGCAGCTGGTGTCCGCCGCTTCATCCCGTCTGACTACAGCTTCAACTTCTTTGGTCTGGCCGAAGGCGAAAACCCTAACTCGGACTGGCGTCGCGAGTTCGCGCGGCGCGCCGAACAGGAACGCGGCGCCGTCGAGGTGGTGCATGTCTTGAACGGCTGCTTCCTCGATGCGGGCGTGCTGTTCGGGTTCCTCGGAGCATTCGACCTGGAGAAGGGCGAAGCCTATCTTTGGGGCGACGGCAACGAAAAAATGGAGTTCACGACCTATGCCGACACTGCCGCTTACACGGCGGAGGCAGCCGTCGCCGATGGCCCTTTGCCGGACAGGTTCTTTGTGGCCGGCGAGTCGCTCACCTTTCACGAGCTAGTCAACCAGACGGCGGCCGGGCTCGGACGGCCAGTCACGGTGAAGAAGCTCGGCCGATCTGGATGCGGAGATCGCCCGCCGCCTTCAGGCAGAACCCGGCAACATGTTTTCCTGGCTGCCATTGATGTACTGGCGCGGCGCGCTGAACGGCAAGGGAAAGCTCGGAGCACTTATGAACGCACAATACCCGGCGATTCATCCCACCGGCGTGCGCGAGTACGTGAAGATCATGGGTGTAGGTCTGACACTGACGCATTAATGTACCGTTCGCTTTGGAAACAGCATGACGTTTTCCGGGATCTCGACGGTACGTTTGTAGGTGTCGGATAATAGTTTCCAGGCACGTTCGAAGCGCTCGCTTTGATGCAGGGCACGGAAGGTCAAGATGGCCTGCCCACCGCGATGGCGCCAACGCATCCCGGAGCGTTTCATTCGCTGGGTCGCCAGCGTTTTGCAGGCGGCCTCCACCACACCGGAGCCAATCGGGAGGTTCTGCGCATGCGCTTCGGCATAGTGCATCCGGTGGCGGTGGCGGCGGAAATAAGCCAGCTCGGTGGCCAGCTTCGGTTTGCGCGGGTGGGTGTCTCTGAGATGGGCCAGTGCCCGGATGATCTTCTCGACGCCCGCCTGCTCATCCCGCAAAATGTAGCGATACTTCTCAAATTGGGCTTTTGACTTCGAGCTGTTCTCGCCGTAGGCCGCATCGAAAGCCTCCTTGAGATGCTCACAGGCATGATAGAAGTCGACCAGCTCGACCCCCGGCGGGAGTGCGGCGCTGAGGTAGGTCCAGTTATCACGCGCCCCATCGGCGAGCTTGACCAACGTTAAATCGGGCCGTTGCCTGAGCACAGTCTCTATCTCCTGGGTAAGCGTCCTCTTCAAGCTGGCCTTGTGGCTTTCCGGCATGCGCGCCATACGCACAGTGGACAGCCGATCCCCGTCAGTGTCGTAGAAACTCATTGTGCCACACCCCACTTCCGAATGGCCCGCGGGGCCGCAGGTGTGCTTACCTTGGGCCTTGGCCTCATCGCGTTTCTGGGCACGTCCCCCGTCTTTCATCGGCACCATCACCCCATCGAGCGAGACCGCTACCGTGACGGCTTTTAAGGGCACCGTCTCTTGGGCACGCAGCATCGCTTCAAAGCGAGTGCGCTCGGCTTCCCAGCACTCGCTAAGCTGCTTGGGCAGCCGGTCCAAGCTCGATTTCGAAGGCCTCATGTTCCCTAACTCCCGAAATAGATCCTCGCCTTCCTGCGGCGTGAGATGTGCCACCACAAAGGCCACCTGCCGGGCCGCAAGCGGCGTCCAGCGGCCCTCTACAATGCCCGCACGTAGCTCCAGAGGGCACAGCGTCCGCTCCTCAGCCTGCCCACGCCGATAGAGCGTCCTCAGCACCCGCACCGGCCCCGCCGCACTCACATAGGTCTCTTCACAGCGTACTACGCGCCGGCACACCTTCCCCTCAATCGTCACCGCCGGCAGATCCACATCCAGCCGCGCCAACTCCTCGGCCAATACTTCCCGCTCGGCCGCCACAAAATACTCATGCAGCTCGCGCTCAAAACCCTCCATGTCATGGACCGGTT
>JBOIDH010000399.1:0-2531 GCA_050740495.1 Gammaproteobacteria bacterium
GGGAGCGGAGCCAGAAGCCCCAGGGCGGTGTTGCGGCTTCAACTAGGAGTGGCTATTCCGGCGCCGCTGCGGCTTGCCCTGCGCCTCCTGGCTCTACTCAGAGCCATCAAAGTAGACAGAGCGCTAGGTAGGAACCAAGGGCCCCGGAAGCTTAAGCTACGTTTTCGAGCGTGGGCGAAAGAACAAGGCTCTTGACCACAAGTAGCTTCTCCGCCCAAGTGCCCCCTGGACCGAACGGCTTCCGCCTGTTGACCTTTTTATTGTGGCTACGGAGGGATCCGCTCGGGTTTCTCACGGAGGCCGCGGGCCGTTATGGCGACCTGGTGTTTCTCGGCTGGGTGGACAAGCGAGTCTATCTTTTGAACCATCCGAGGTACGTAAACTACGTCCTGCAGGAGCATGCGGTGAATTATACCAAGGGCCCGCGCATCGAGCGGCTCAAGCCTCTCTTTGGAGAGGGTCTCACGACGAACGAAGGGGAGCAGTGGCGCCGGCAGCATCGGCTGATTCAGCCGATGTTCCGACAGAGAAACATCGCTCCCTTCGCACCGCTCATTATTTCGAGGACGAGAACGATGATCGAGGGCTGGCAGAGGGTGACCGCCCGCGGGCGGCTCCTCGATATCGCGCAGGAGATGCGGGCGCTCACCCAGGCGATCATGGTGCGAGCGATCTTCGGCCAAGAGCTTGTGGAGAGCGAGACCGCATTGATCGGGCAAGCCTTGCGCGGCGCCCTGGAGCACATCAACGAGCGCGTATGGGCCCTGTTTGATCTCGCGCGACTGCCCACCCCAGGCAATCGCGAGTTGCGCAAGCACCTAAGCACCCTGGATCGGTTTGTCACCCGCCAAATCGCTGAAAAGCGGCGCACCAGCGTCGTGCAGGAGGACCTGCTCTCGCTGCTCCTCGGCGCCCGCAGTGAGTCCGGTAGCGAGATGAGCGACTCCGAGCTACGCGATGAAGCGATGACGCTTTGGATCGCGGGACACACCACCCTGGCGGCCGGGCTTGCCTGGACCTGGTATCTGCTTTCCCAGCATCCCGCGGTGGAAGAGAAGCTTGAGGGGGAGCTTGAGCGCACGCTCGGGGGTCGGAGCCCGAGGTTCGAGGACCTTGTGGGCCTGCCCTACACGCGGATGCTGATCGAAGAGGCGCTGCGGCGGTATCCGCCGACGTGGATATTGGCGCGCAGTCCCCGGTCGGATGATGCGATCGGCGGATACCGCATTCACAGGAAGTCCGTTGTCCTCATAAGCCCCTATCTCATCCACCGACACCCAGAGTTTTGGGACAACCCTGAGGCATTCGATCCCGAGCGGTTTAGGCCCGAGGGATCGGAAAGCCGAGCCCGCTACGCCTACCTGCCGTTTGGCGGCGGGCCACGCGGGTGTCTGGGTAAGGCCTGGGCGCTCATGGAAATGCAGCTGATCGTGGCGACGGTCGCCCAGAAGTATCGGCTGCACCTTGCCCGCGGATTCCGCGTGGCAGCCGAGGCCGGCATCGTGCTGCGTCCGAAAGGTCGGCTTCTGATGGCCTTGGAGAGGCGCGGCGAAAGGTAATGGAGTGTGTGCATACACTGACAGTACCGTTCTTACTTGTTATTTATTAACTTGAGGAAGATCGCTTATTGCCGGGGTTTTTGCGTAAGACCATGGTTGATGCCTTGGGCCACCGATCCTAGACTAGCGTGTGGCCGAGTCAAATCCTAAACCCCCCAATCTCTGGACTAGGGTAATTGAGTGGACGACCCACGCGCTTCGCTGCGGAGCGTTTGAGCCCATTGCGACCACTTCGAGGGCATCGGGCGAAGAAGGCTTCGGATCATCCGCGAGGCACTTAGCCCACCCGCATATTTGATCCGCGATCCGACGTCAAGCTCCAAAAGCTGCAGAACGGTCTTACCGTAATGGTGCTGGAAGATCATGCCCAGCCGCCGGTCAGCACGCAGATGCTGTACAAGGTGGGCGCGCGCAACGAGACCATGAAGTGAATGAGAGGATTCTCGTTTTCATTCGCAGTCACGGGGCGAAAAGCGTAGTCATGGCCGACCGGACTATCGGCTGCCCGCACGAAGAGCGCATTGACTACCCTGAGGGAGAGAAATGTCCGAAGTGTCCGTTTTGGGCCTACCGGGACCGCTGGACTGGGGAGACCGAGCACTGAGGGAAAAGTGACGGCTAACCTGTCGTTCAACCGGGGCGCCGAACAGCGTCGCTGTTCGGTTCCCGTCGCGCTTCGTGCGACGGCGCCCGCTCAACGGCGCTCTAGAAATATTCGGCGAAGTCGAATTGATGTTGAAAGTCCGCTTTCGGGCTGCGTGAGTGACTGCAATGGGTCGAGACTGTGTTAAAACTGATCGTAATAGCAGTCTACTTATGAGATCATAGTGCCGAAGTGCACGCAGTGGGACGCCGATGAAACGATTTATTGAAGGGGATGATCGAGGGCAGAGCACACTGTTCCCCGCCTGTCTTGAAGACTATGTTACCGAGGACAATCCGGTCCGAGTGCTCGATGTCTTCGTTGATGGC
>JBOIDH010000400.1:0-2522 GCA_050740495.1 Gammaproteobacteria bacterium
AGCTGCAGCCGCTTTGCGTGGAACCTGCTCCAGGTCTGGAGCTCACTATAGGGCGTGAACCGCGTGACGATCAGATACTCCCCGCGCGCGGGTGGTCGCGCGAATAGCCCCTGCATAAACTTATCGCCCACGCTTTTCACGGCGGCGATCCGGCAATAACGCGGCTGCGGGCCGCCCGCTTTCACCAAGGGCAGCCGATCGAGGCCGACAGCGACCGGATCGATCCCGCCCGAGGTCAAGGCCAAGGCGATATCGTGCTCCGGAATCGTTTCATATAAGGCGCACTCAAGACGAGTGGGATCGAGGGTCGCCATGAACCGCATGTGCGCCCAGGTTGCCTGCACGCTAAGCGGCCAGGCGTCCATGATGCCTTTGAGCTTTGCGCATACCCCGGCGATGGCTTCATCGAGGAGCCGCGCTTGGCGCAGCAACTCGGTCTCCTGCACATACACGGCGCCCTCGGTCGAGAGGAAACCACGGAGGATCTCCCGGCTCTCGCGGTTAACGGGAGCCATCGCTAAGTGCCGAATCAAGCCTAGGAGTGATAAGTTTCCGATCGACTCGCGCGGGCTGACTTCCAAGTAATGCACGAGCCTTGAGGCATAGTGCTCGCGGGTATTGAGGGCTTCGGCGCGGGCCGTGCTCAGATAATCGTTAATCGCCCTGTCACGACGCTTGAGGAGAAGCGGGGGCGCTTTGTAGTGCGCATAGACTTGATGCACGGAGATCGAGCGGTGAAGCGTGCCATGAGTGGCCCCGATCAGGGCCGACAGCCCGACCAGATCCGTTTCCGTCAGGCTGTCCGTGTCCACGCCCCCTAGCTCGATCGCCCGCACCAGCGACCCGCGCACGCTCAGGAACGCATCCCGCCACGGCTCGACCAGATCCGAAAACGAGGTGATGGGGTGCGCGTCCATATAAGAGTTTTCCTAGCCGCTGAGACCCACGAGGTAGGAGGCAACCCAGTAGAAAGCAACCGCCGCGGTGGCCGCGCGGGCGAACTTTCCGAAGCCGCCTTCGCGCGGAGAGAAGGCAATCGCCGCGAGGCCGCCCGCAACCGCGAGCACAATCACGGCGACCTTACCCGGTCCCGTGACAAAGGTGACTACGGATTGCCACGCCTCCACAATCTTGTCGCCCCAACTCGCGGGGCTGGTCCCGATATTGATGTCGGCGGCCCGGGTAAGGCCAGGAAGAACCGTGAGCAGGGCCGCGATGATCGAGTAGAACAGTTTTCTCAATTTCATGCGTGTCTCCTTAACGTGACGTGATAAAGACAACCGGCCGGCGCCGGTAGCGGGCGCCGCAGAACCGCCAGCGAGCCCTAAGCCCACCGCGCATCCACGCTTCTATCCCACGCGGATCGTCGCGATGCACGTGGAATAAGAATCCGAAGAGAAGACCCGAGAAGACGAGTCCCCCGAGCCAGTTCACCGCGAAAATGAGCGCGGCGGCGACGAAGCACGACGAGAGAAGGACGGTTGTTGGAACTCCTAACGTGTACTCGTGCTTGTGGAGAACGCGAATGGGTCGAAGGTTGGGATTATCGTTTTCCACCGTGGCACCTCAGATTAATCTGTCTCCGGTTGGCACGCCGTCGCTTCCAGCCATTCCGGCTCGACACCCGCATGCTCCCGGTAACAATCGAGCACGGCGAACCCGGCGGTCGGGGCTCGGTATACACCCAGCACCCTGCCATCCCGCTTGTCGGTGACCGTGTATCTCTGTTCAGCTTCGTCGCTAATCATGGTCATGGACGTTCTCCTCAGAGAGCTGTGCATCACCGTTGCGCGTATAAAATCAGGCCTCGACAACATCACCGACGGCCTTTCGGCGCCGTTTGCGTACGGGCTCTGCGGGCTGGGCTGCTGCCTCGGGTGTTTCGATCGAGGCGGGTTGTATGCGAAAAGGTTTGGTCACGGGGACCCAGCAGGTATAGGTCACCTGTGCGAGGCGGCCGGGAGCGAGTAGGACACCGACGCGAGGCTGCAGCGCTTGGAATGAATTGGCTTCGATATAGGGCACCTGTGATTTTTGCAGCATGCGGCCCTGATCCCAGCGTTCCCCGCCGGTCGGCGCGACACTCGTTTGCTCGCTTCGCACGACGGTCACATATTTCGTTCCGGTCTGCGAGGCCGCCCATTCGGCCGCATCCGCATCGCCCTGGCGGTAGATGAGCTTGATTTGGGTATTGGTCTTGACCGCGCTTTCGGTGGCATACCGGTCCATGCGGGGATCGTCGATGCTCCGCATATCGAGCGCGTCTTGGTGGGCAATGCCCATGCAGATCTGCCGTTTCCGAAGCAGCGCGAGCCCATCCACCAACGGCTTCGAGACGAGATACTTGGCCTCGTCGAAAAGAACGAAGGCCCAGGTCGCGCGCTTGCCCTCGCGGTAGAGTCGATCGAGGGTCTGTTTGATCTCAAGCAGCATCGCCCGCGCCGCCGCACGCAGGAGCGGATCGTTATCGACACGCGTGCGGACATAGACGACGGCATTGTTGAGCGCCGAGCGTTCGATAT
>JBOIDH010000401.1:0-2506 GCA_050740495.1 Gammaproteobacteria bacterium
GATCATGGATCGCGTCAACGAGATCACCTTCAATTCAAGCCTGATGACCGAGTTCCGGGCGATCGATTTCGTGGCGCGGCTACTCGATCAAGGAGCGCTGGACGCTAAGCGCTACAAGCGCATCCATCTGCACATCATCGACGCGGACGAGCGGCTCGGCGGCCTAACGGCATCGAGTAAATTCAATGCCGAATGGGCGTTTGTACGGCATCTGCACGAGATCGGCCGAGCGGCGGCGAGCGAATGGCTGGACAGACACTTTGATAGTATCGGCGAGCGCTCGACGGTGAACGTTCGATCGCTGTTTACGTAATTCGTTGCCGGGAGACTCGGGGAGGTTTGACCTTTGACGGTGGTCGCCGTGGTTCATAGAGTGATCGTCCCTCAGCCAAGAATACGGAAACCATACTATGCCGCAGACAATCAAAGTTTTTGTCAGCTACAGTCATCAGGCGGTTGTCTGGACAAGGGCGGGGGAATTAGGGGACAGACCACGATATATTTTGTTATGCGTCGCAGCAGGTGCGCTTTTGGAATCGATATATCGAGGTCTGTCCCCTAATTCCCCGGGTGACTGGGCGTTTGAAAGTGGTACTTACTAAATCAATCTGACTCCCAAGGCTGGCGGCAAGCCTATGCAGGACATCGCCAAGTACATAGCTATCTACGAACGGCAGCCCGGCGGTGCCTGGAGCATGGCCCGCGACATCTGGAACAGCGATAATCCACAACTCATCGGGAGGTGATCTATGCGATTTCTTGTCAAAGTGAACATCCCTGTCGAGGCCGGGAACGAGGCGGCGAAGGCCGGAAAGCTCGGTACAACCATCCAGGCCATACTGGCAGATCTGAAGCCCGAAGCCGTGTATTTCACGGACGACAATGGTGAACGGACGGCGTTTCTCTTCCTCGACATGCAGGACGCCTCACAGATCCCCGCGATTGCCGAGCCGTGGTTCCTAGCGTTCAATGCGAGTATTGAGATCCATCCGGTGATGGCACCGGAGGATCTAACCAAGGCTGGCAGTGCCATCGAGGCGGCCGTCAAGAAGTACTGCTGACAGGGCGAGTACCATTTAATCGGTTAGCCGGCAGCGTTTAGCCCCAGCCCCCACACCACCACGGCTTGCGGGTCCGCACCGAGTTAGGGGGCCAGGATTTGAATCCATGCGGCGCGCAATACGCCAAGGCTATTGCGCCCTACGCGGACTCAAGCTCTAATACCAGCAGACTTTCGTCCGTCCTGGCATGGAACAAGGCGATCGGGTCGATACGGTATTCCAATAGCTTCGCGATGACGTCGGTGCCCGCATTGCCCACGGAAAGCCAGATGATTCTTGGTGGTGCTCCCATGAGAAAGCTCAACTGGCGGAAGTCATTGTCCTTGGAAACCAGAGTAAAGCCGTGGAGACGAGCATAGTCCCAGAGGGTCTGGTCAGGCTGACCGCGCAGGCCAGTGAGTTCAACACGCGCGCTACCGGGAAAAACCCTATCGAGTCTCGTGACAAGGCGGGGACTAAGATTTTCGTCAAACAGCAGCTTCACGCCGCCTGCGAGCTTGATAGGCGCCGCTCGCGCTGGGCCGCGAATGCCAAACATACCCGGATGTCTTCGGGACAGAGGCTTGGGAAATCGGCGAGGATTTCCGACTCGGTCATCCCGTCGGCTAGATACTCGAGGATATCGTACACGGTGATGCGAGTGCCCTTGATGCAGGGTTTCCCGCCCCGAACGCCTGGGGCAATGGTGATGCGGTCTTCAAGTCGCATGGCGTGAGGGTATCGGATCGATATCCCCTATACAAGCACCAGAGCAAGAGGTTCACGTCTCGACATATCACTAAGGGGTTAAGCGCATTCTCTTCCGTCATTCCGGGTAGCGGTTATCGAGACCCCACTTCTTTTCCGTCGTCATTGCAACGAGAGCTGGAGACCGAGCGCGACCCGGAATCCAGTTCAGGCGCCGAATTCGGGACTCAGCAAGAGGATCGAAGCACCTTGATCATACGTCCAGAAAAACCGGGCGATACCGCCGAGATCCGTTACCTCAACGAGCAGGCGTTCGGCCGCCCGGCAGAGGCCCAGCTTGTCGATACTCTCCGCGCTCGCGGTAGGATCATCCTCTCGCTCGTTGCCGTAAGAAATGACCACGTGGTGGGACACATATTGTTCAGCCCAGTCACCATCGAGACCGAAAGAGAGGCCTTGCCTGTCGCGGGTCTCGCGCCGATGGCCATAGTGCCGGCGCTACAGCGACAGGGGATTGGCTCCCTGCTGGTTAAGGTTGGGCTCGACGCGTGCCGAGAAGCGGGCTTGGCGGGCGTTGTGGTGTTGGGACACCCGGACTATTATCCGCGCTTTGGTTTCGTGCCCGCGAGCAACTACGGCATCCAGAGTGAATACGCCGTCGCGGAGGGCGTATTCATGGCGATCGAGTTGCGCGCGGGGGCCTTGCGCGGGCATGCCGGACTCGCGAAGTATGCGCCGGAATTCCAACTGGTGTGAGC
>JBOIDH010000402.1:0-2489 GCA_050740495.1 Gammaproteobacteria bacterium
GCGCGTGAAGGCAATGCTCGTTTCCAATACGCACATGGTAGCGAGATCCACCCCCGCCTTTGCGTTGGACAAATGCGGATGTCCTCCGCCGCTGATCTCCTGCATCGCCGTGAGTGCCTTGTCCTCGCTGTCATACACCACCGCAGGTCGATATTTCCGCGACCAGACCAACCGATTTCGGTATTGATCCAGCGCGACGAACATGCGATCGCCGTGATCCTCGGTGAGAACAGCGATAGCATAGGACACGAGGAGCGGGCTATCGATCTTCTTTTCGCTTGTCATTTTGAGCTGTGCAGGCTCGCTGGTACGGTGTCATCGTATATTATACGGTTTGAGGATTGCTAAACACCCACTGTGAACGCTCATGATTCCACTGCGCGATGATAACCCGGCCGCCCTCACGCCGCTGGTGACGGTGGCTCTCATCGGCGCCTGCACGTTGACCTTCCTGTGGCAGAGCAGCTTGGGTTCCGAAGCTTATCAACAGGCCGTTTATGGTTTAGGGTTTATCCCCGCCTTATTCTTCACGGACATTGAATTAGCGCCGGAGCTGGTGATGGCCCCGACGTGGTTCACGGTCTTTTCGTCCATGTTCCTGCATGGCGGGTTCATGCACCTCATCGGCAACATGCTTTACCTGTGGATCTTCGGCAACAATGTCGAAGACTCCATGGGGCATCGGCGTTTCGTGGTGTTCTATCTTGCGTGCGGTGTGATCGCGGCGCTTGGCCAGTCCATGCTTAACCCGGAAAGCAAGATCCCCATGATCGGCGCCAGTGGCGCCATCTCGGGCGTGCTCGGCGCCTACATCCTGCTCTTCCCGCGTGCCCAAGTCGAGGTTCTAATACCTTTTGGCTTAATCCTGCAGCGCATGCGCCTGCCCGCGTTCTGGGTTCTGGGCCTATGGTTTGGCATGCAGTTACTCAATTCGGCACTCACCAGCGCGGACCAAGGGGGCGTGGCGTTTGTTGCCCATGCGAGCGGCTTTGTCGCCGGGATGGCGCTGATCCCGTTCTTTAAATATCCCCAGGTGCGGCTGTATCGGCCGACAGGCAATCGCAGATACTGATGAGTGGTTTACCTGCACCCAAGGGCGTTGGCCGTTTCAATGGTCTTCACGATTCACCGTGGAAGACGACGCATGCCGTAGTAATGATCGTTTGAATGTATGCAAGATAGGAGACCTGACCCCTGCTTGTTCGAGCCTCATCGTTGGACGCGCGAGCAATATGAGCGTGTAGTGCGGCTCGGGGGCTTCGAGCCCGACCAACGCCTGGAGTTGATCGACGGGGAGATCGTGGATATGGCGCCTCAGAACGAACCGCACGCGGTGGCCCTCTGCCTCCTGCACGACGCCTTGCGCAGTGCGTACGGAGACGGCTATGTCGTCCGCATCCAGTCTCCCGTAGCCCTGGACGCCGGATCGGCACCGGAGCCCGATCTCGCGATCGTCCCGGGCAGGCCGCGGGACTTCCTCACGAGCCACCCGAGCAACGCCGTGCTCCTCGTGGAGATCGCCGACACCACGCTCGCCTATGACCGTTCCACAAAGCGGGTGCTGTATGCCCGGAATGGGGTCCCGGAATACTGGCTGGTCAACCTCATCGAGGGCGTGCTCGAGGTCTACCGGAACCCGCAAGGCTCAGATTATCTTGAGCACCGTATTGTAAAAAAGGGTGAAACGCTCGTGCCGAGCGAGGCGAGCCGGGTGGTCGCGGTCGCCGATCTCCTGCCTTGAGCGGGCGCCCGTCGTCACGACTCTACTTTTCAAGGGGCATCGGCCTGCCAAAACCGTCTCCTCTCTTTACGGTAGAACTCTGGAGCGTGGCGGGTGCTAGGGCCGAAGCGAAACCGAATTGCGCCTTCCTCCGCGCTGAGCAATGGAATGGCGCCGCCCGCCTGGTAGTCGCGCAGGACAGCGGCATCAGGAAAGCGATAGCGGTTTCGATAGCCCACGGCGAAAAGCACGTAGTCGGGGGCGACCGCATCGATAAAACTTACCGTGGACGAGGTTCTACTCCCGTGATGGGGGGCCACCAAGATGTCCGCCTTTAGGCGCCCCCGGTGTTGCTTCAATAACTCGTCTTCTGCCTCGGCCTCGATATCGCCCGGTAGCAAAACGGACCTCTCCCCGAGGGATATTTTGAGGATACACGAACGGTTGTTGTCGGAACCGCTCGCATTGAACGCGGGACGCAGCACCAAAAAGTTCGCCTCGCCCCAGCGCCAGTGCTGACCGTCTCGACACACCGAGACCCGCCGGCCGCCGATAGGGCCATTCGCGAGAATTCGTCCCACCGAGACTTCCGCCAGCAGACTGCCGAGCCCGCCCGCGTGATCACTGTCGCCGTGGCTGATGACGAGCGTATCGACATGCTCGATGCCGTGTTGCCTGAGATAGGGGACCAACACCGCGCGGCCGGCGTCGAAGCGCTCGTTGAACCTCGGTCCGGTGTCATACACCAAGGTGCGGTCGCGGGTTTGCA
>JBOIDH010000403.1:0-2485 GCA_050740495.1 Gammaproteobacteria bacterium
GTCGGGGCGACGGGATGCTATTGCTTATGGGTGGAAACACAGAGATTTTTCAACCTTTTTCGCACACAGTCTTGCAAAAAAACCAAGGCGTATCCCGAAACAGGCACTTCATCGATGTGCGTCGCACCTACCGCCAATTCAGTTCTCACGTTCAAACGATACGAATCGCCCGCACAATCCCCATAGGCCGGGATCACCGACACACTCCCGCGGTTTCCTACATCGAGGCTTGTTAGACGCCTGCCCCAGTGAGTGCTTTGCCAGGCATCAGGCGCTCGCTCTACGGGCAGGCATCTAACAACCCTTAACGAAAGCTGCCCCCGATGGGCGATGGATGCCCTGTTTCGGCCTTGGGGCCGGCCACCGGAGACGCAGGCACGCGGTGACAAGGGTGCTGGTTAGGACCAGCAAGGGTGCGGCTGATCGATGCGCAGCCGCCGCGCAGTGAAATCGTCGTGATGCGGGCACCCCCGACCGAAGCCGGGGATGCCTGCTTTGCTAGGAGCGGCCGAACGCTCCAATAGCGTCCGGCCGCGCGGGTTACATCAGACCGCGTTCCGCCATCGACACCGAGCCCCCGGCGGCGACCACGAGGTGGTCTAGCAGCCGGATGTCGAGGAGCGCCAGTGCCTCCTTGAGCCGCTGGGTGAGCTGCTCGTCGGCCCGGCTCGGGGTCGGATCACCTGACGGGTGCTGATGGTACGCAATGAGCGCCGCAGCGTTATGCTCCAGAGCCCGCTGAGCCACCACCCGCGGGTAGACCGACGCGCCGTCGATCGTGCCTGTGAACAGATCTTCACGGGCGATCACCCGTCTGGGATCGATCCCGTTTAACCATTGGGCAAAGATCCGTACCATCCCCAGGCGGCCCGCCCAGGTTTCACGGCCCGCCGCGCCGAACGCATCCTTCCATTGCAAGAATAGGCGGGTCGTGATGTGGTCTGCCCCTTGGCGGTCGGCGAACGCGACGAAGGGGCGCAGGGTTCTCTCTGCATTGCCCATGTGATATCCCAGGCTGCGGCGGATCGTCAGATAGTCCTTAAAATCTTCGGTGAGGGTGTTCATTTGGCACCTCCGGCCACGGGCCATGGACGGGCGATCGAGCGCAGCCCCTCAATGTCGAGCTTGGCATAAATCATCGTCGTCTCTTGCTTACGGTGGCGTAGCATGTCGCTGATCTCGGCGAGCGATGCCCCGCGTTGTACGAGCTGTGTGGCGAGGCTGTGCCGCAAAATATGGGCCCCGACGTATTTTGGGGGCCTCGCAAGGCCAGCCTTGGCAAAGGCGCGCTTGAGGATCACGTTGAGCCTTTGCCCACTGGAGAAGGGTTCATGGGGCGCCCGATGCGTGACGAATAACGATCGGGTGGCCGTTATCCGATCCCGGCGGATATACTTGGCCATGGCTGCCCCGATCTCTTGAGGGAGGGGCAAACGGTCGTGCCGCTGCCCTTTGCCGCGCACGAGGATCTCGCCTGCGCGCCAATCGATATCATCGATTTGGATCGCAACGATCTCTGGCGCGCGCAGTCCCAATCGGGCGAGCAGTAGCACGATGGCATAATCGCGTCGGCTTGTTGGCGTGCCCTCTCGGATGGCGGCAAGAAGAGTTTCCACCTGCTCGGGCGTGAGATGCCGGGGGAGCGTCGCCCCATGGCGATGTGCGATGCATGGGACGCTTGGGGCAAGATTGGTGGCTGTCCTGCCGCTTTCGAATAAGAACAGAAAGAAGTTTCTGAGCAGCACTGGCGGCGTCTTGTCACACAGGGGTTGACCGCGCGACGTCAGGTACTGCATGAATCGTACGATGTCGTGCGAGGTGATCTCGGACGGGTCGCCTTCCTCACCGTTGAAGCGGAAATCCAAGAAGCGAACGGCAAACCGCCAACATTAGACGATCGTTTTCTCGCTGAGGCCTCGTTGACGGCGCAGATACTTTTCGTAGTCTTGTTTGAGACGTCCACGCGCGCTGGTATCAGGTACAGGCGATACCGGCTTCGTCACGCCGAGGGCCGTCAGGAATTTAACGAAGCGCCTGACGATGAAGGCGTTATGTTTGCGATGGGAGGATGGTTGCCCCCATCTTGCGATCAGCGCTACCGCCTGAACCTCATCGAGATCCCTGATATCGACGCCATGCGCCTCCATTTGGCGACCGAGAGCGTCAATGCAGTGGGCGTATTGGGAAATGGTGTCCGGGCTATAGTACTGACTCTGTAACTGTCTTAGAAACTGTGCCGGATAATCGCCAAAGGGGCGGTTGGCCATCGCCGCCTCGGCACCCGTGCTGGTCGATTTGGACTTTCTCATGAGCGTTGCTCCTTCTGGTTGAACACACAATGAAGGAGCAAAAATAACCACGCGGACCGAGATGAACCAACAAGCCAGGTCGCAGTTTTATGCCGAACCATATCATCTCTTTAACGCGCGACGACCGCGAACCCAGAGACTCATGCGGCATAATCAGACTGTCGGCATTACGGGTA
>JBOIDH010000404.1:0-2485 GCA_050740495.1 Gammaproteobacteria bacterium
AGGAGCGCCTGATCTTCGCGCTCGATGTGCCGAGCAACGAGCAAGCGCAGGCATTCGTTGACGCGCTGGGCGAGAGCATGCATTTCTATAAACTTGGTCTTGAGCTTTTCATGGCCGGCGGTTACGTAGAGATGGTGCGCTCACTCGTTGATCAGAATAAAAAGGTCATGGTAGACCTGAAATTCTTCGATGTACCGGAAACCGTGAGATCCGCCGTGCGGCAGCTCACCCGACATCAAGCGACCTTCGCGACGGTCCATGGGAATGAAGACATTCTGAAAGCGGCATGCCAAGACAAAGCGGGCCTGAAGATCCTGGCCGTCACCGTGTTGACGAGCCTCGATCAGAAAGATCTCGATCACCTCGGGTTCCAATGTGACGTTGAAAAGCTGGTGCTGTCGCGCGCCAGGCGCGCCCTCGCCGTCGGATGCGACGGTGTGATTTCCTCGGGCCTTGAGGCCTCGGCGCTCCGAGAAAGCCTCGGAGAGCAGTTCCTCATCGTAATTCCCGGCATTAGGCCAGTGGCAAATACCGATGACCAGAAGCGAACCGTGGACGTCGAAGATGCCTTCCGAAATGGCGCGGACTACATCGTCGTCGGCCGGCCTATCCGCGACGCAGTGGACCCGCGTACAGCGGCGGAGGAGATTCAGTCACGGATCGGAGCCTTGTTCGCGCGGGAGTAGCACCAAAGCCTGGCGGTGGCGTTTCCGGCCGCTGGCGCGAGGCGAAGACTGACTCGCGCGTTCGTCAGTCGAGCGGCCTCGGCATGGCGATCCCATAGCCCTGCGCATAGTGAACGCCGATGGCCTTGAGCCGATCGAGCGTCGCCGGGTTCTCAACACACTCCGCGATCGTGGTGATCCCCATCACGCTCCCGACTCGGTGAATGGCCTCGACCATGGCGCAGTCGATTTGATCCGTCACCATGTTTCTCACGAAACCGCCGTCGATCTTGAGGCAATCGACCGGGAGGCTCTTTAGGTAACTGAACGAGGCCAAGCCGCTGCCGAAATCGTCTAGGGCGAAGCAACAACTGCGGGCGCTGAGGGCGCCCATAAAGCGCCTCGCGTTGCTGAGATCGGCCACCGCGGCGGTTTCGGTGATCTCGAAACAAAGGCAGGGCGGCGGCCCATTCCATCGATCCAATTCTCCCAGGACAAACTCTAAAAAGGCCTCATCACCGAGGGACGGCCCGGAGAGGTTAATGGCAAAGAGGACGCGGCATTGATCGGGGCCGCGCGCCTGAAGCACCGCCAGGACCTGCCCCACGACCCAGCGGTCGAGGGATTGAATCAGACCGTAGCGTTCCGCCGCTGGGATGAAGGCGGCTGCGGGCACGATGATCCCATCCTCGTTGAGGAGCCGTATCAGTACTTCCGCGCGTTCGAACTCCGCTCTCCCTTCCCCCAAGGGCACGATCGGCTGTTCGTATAATCGGAAGCGTCCCTCCGCCAAGGCT
Organism: Gammaproteobacteria bacterium; assembly: GCA_050740495.1. GTDB lineage: Bacteria > Pseudomonadota > Gammaproteobacteria > JACCXJ01 > JACCXJ01 > USCg-Taylor. Next base: position 1,463 of record JBOIDH010000404.1, read on the forward strand.
TGGTGGATGCGCGGCACCCATTCCATCTCGCTATGGCGTAGCGCCAGTTCGCTGTCGTCGGGCGTATAGACATGCACGCGATTGCGCCCCCTCCCCTTCGCGGCGTAACAGGCGCTGTCCGCGGCCATCAGCACCTCTGCCAGGCTATCCGCGGCGGCCGGGATCGGCACCAGACCGATGCTGACACCGATGGCGAAGACCCGATCCTGCCAGGCAAACCGCAAGTCACTCACCGCGCCCTGGAGATCATCGGCGATGCGCAACGCTTGGGTCACGGTGCAATACTCGAGCAGGACACCAAACTCGTCGCCCCCGATGCGCGCGAGGGTGTCGCGTTTGCGCACCTTGGATCGCAACTGCACCGTGATCTGGCGCAATAGATCATCGCCGGCGGCATGGCCGCACGTGTCGTTCACCACCTTGAACTGATCCAGATCCAGGTACAGCAGCGCATGCTGTGCGTCGCTTGCGTGAGTGCCGAGGACGCGTTCGAGGCGGCGTTCGAACTCAGGGCGGTTAATGAGCCCGGTCAAAGAGTCGTGGGTCGCCTGATAGGTCAAGCGTTTGACCATCTCGCGTGTGTCGCTGATATCGCGAAAAACGAACACCGCCCCGTAGAGTTTCCCCCCGCTATCGTGGATGGGGGTGGCCGAAGCCGAGATCGCGAGCTCTTCCTGATTGCGGCGTAACAGGATCGCGTGCTCGTCCACCGCGGTGCATAGCTCCCCGAGCCGGCCTTCCACTAGCAATCGCGCCAGCGTTTCATCGCTGGCGGGCTGATGCGCGCGGATGATTTTCAGGACTTGCTGCAGCGGCAAACCCTGTGCCTCGGCCTCGCTCCAGCCCGTGAGCCGCTCAGCCTCGGGATTCAACAAGCGGATGCGGCCCTCGACATCGGTGGTGATGACCCCTTCCCCGATCGAGCAGAGCGTCACGCGATAGCGCTCCTTTTGGCTCTCGAGCTGCAGCATCTTGTCTTCGAGCTTGCGCACCAGACGCGAGTTATACTCTTTAAGATAAACG
>JBOIDH010000405.1:0-2481 GCA_050740495.1 Gammaproteobacteria bacterium
CGCCGGCGTCATTGCGGCGATCGTGATCAGGCCCAATGGCGGCATCGCCGCCTTTTTGCCGATGAGCGGAAGGTAGTATTGCGAGCCCCAATAGGTGGGCGGAAACTTCGGGTAAACCATCAGGATATTCTTGTATTTATCGTTCATAGATCCTCCTCGCGCTGTGACCCGCTGGGACAACCCCGGCTTACATGGCGAGTATAGGAAATTTGGCTCGCGAGCGCCAATGGTAGAGGTGTGCGTCGCGACGCGTAGCCCTAGCCTTGGTACTTCCGTCGCACGCACGGGTTCCAGGTAGAATAGCCCATGATTGGCACGGGCCACGATTGACTTCTTCCATCCGCAACCTGAGAACCGAGTATCATGCACTCCGACAACGCTGTATTCGTAGGCAAGGGCGAGACACCGCAACAGCTCCTGTTGCGGCTCGCAAACCGCCATGGATTGATCGCGGGCGCCACCGGCACCGGCAAGACCGTGTCGGTGAAGGTGCTCGCCGAGGGCTTGGCGAGCCGCGGCGTGCCGGTCTTTTTAGCCGACGTCAAAGGCGATTTATCGGGGACCAGCCAACCCGGTACTGCCGATCCCAAACTTACCGAACGCGCCCGCACCGTGGGTCTTGGAGAGCTTACGCCCCAAGGTTTTCCCACGCTGTTTTGGGACATCGCGGGCGAACAAGGCCACCCGCTGCGGACCACTATCTCGGAGATGGGGCCGTTTTTGCTGACCAGGCTCCTGCAGCTCAACAGCGCCCAAGAGGGTGTTTTAAACATCGCCTTCAAACTCGCCGACGACGAAGGGCTGTTGTTACTCGACCTCAAGGATCTCCGGGCCATGCTCGACTTCGTGGGCAAAAACGCTTCCAGCCTGACGACGACTTACGGCACGGTTAGTAAGGCTTCGCTCGGAGCCATCCAGCGTGGGCTCCTGGTCCTGGAACAAGAAGGCGCGGATCGGCTGTTCGGCGAGCCGGCGCTGGACATTCACAATTTCATGCGCACGGATCCCGAGGGTCGCGGGTATGTGAGCCTATTGCGCGCGGATTCCCTGATGCGGAAACCGCGGTTGTACGCCACGTTCTTGTTGTGGTTGCTGTCCGAACTTTTCGAGGAGCTTCCCGAGGTCGGTGATCTCGAAAAACCGAAGCTGGTATTCTTCTTTGACGAGGCCCACCTGCTCTTCAACGAGGCGCCCAGGGCCCTCGTTGAGAAGGTCGAACAGGTCGTACGCTTGATTCGGTCTAAGGGGGTGGGCGTGTACTTCATCTCGCAAAGCCCCCTCGATGTCCCGGAGAGCGTCCTCGGGCAGTTGGGCAACCGCATCCAGCACGCGCTGCGCGCCTTCACCCCCCGCGATCAGAAGGCCGTGCGCGCGGCCGCGGAAACCTTCCGCGCCAATCCTGCGTTCGATGTCCGTACCGCCATTACCGAGCTCGCGGTCGGCGAGGCCTTAGTCTCGTTCCTCGATGAGACCGGCGTCCCCGGCGTGGTGCAGCGTACGCGCATCCGCCCGCCCGCCTCCCGCATGGGGCCCGCGAGCGACGACGAACGCTCAGCCATACTCCGGGCGAGCCCCCTCTTCGGGCACTATGAACAAGTGGTCGATCGCGAATCCGCCTATGAGCATCTCCAATCACGCGCTGACCTGCCGCCCGCCGAAGGTGCGTCATCACGCCGCGCAAAAGGAAGGAGTGCTCCCAGGCAAACCGCCGCCGATGCCTTGGTCAAGAGCGTGGCACGCGGCATCGGAAGCAGTCTCGGCCGGCAGATCGTGCGCGGCGTGCTGGGGTCAATCTTCAAGGGGCGATGATGCGCGATTTCATAAATCCGAGCGCAGGTGCGGTTCCCACTCCGCATACTCGCTGCCGGCTGGATCAGCTTGATGGAAAGCCAGGTACAGGGTGCCGTACGGCGGCACTGCGAAGCAGGGCGGGCCCCGAAGGGTTGTCTGCTTGGCGCCCCGAGGATGGAACCAGGTGCTCGACGACTAGTTGCAGGCTGCGAGACCCCTGGTACTCATTGATCGCCAGCCGGTACGCGAGCCTCACTCGCCGCGCTTCCAGAGTCCAGCCCGATTCCACGGCGTTGAATGCGATGCCTGCGATGGAATGCGTGCTTTGATCAGGCCGCAGGACGAACTTTAGATGCCGGTCCGCGACCACTCGCTGGGTTTGCAGATCGAATTCACCGTCGAACAGGGGCTCGGGAAAGCCTTGGCCCCAGGGACCGGCCCGTTGCAGGGCTTCGGCCATTTCCAATCCTAAATCGCTTGCACCCAGCTCGCCATCGGTATAGACCACATCGCGTAGCGTCTCCGGCGACATTCGCCGCTCGACCTCCACGTCGAAAGCGCGAGCGAACGCCGCTAGGTCCGCGCGCCGCAACACCATTCCCGCGGCCATGGCGTGCCCCCCGAACTTGCTGATGAGCCCCGGGTGAGCCGCGGCCACGGCATCGAGCGTGTCACGGACGTGCACGCCGG
>JBOIDH010000406.1:0-2480 GCA_050740495.1 Gammaproteobacteria bacterium
CTCCCCCGCGACCGATTGGACCGCCTCGGTTTTCGAGCGTTTTTTCGATTTCACCCGGGCACGGTTCAGCATATTGAGAAAATCCGTATTGCCGCCGGTATTGAGCTGGTAGGTGCGCTCCAGCTTCACGCCGCGTTTACGGAAGAGATCCGTGAGCACGCGGTGGGTGATGGTTGCCCCCAGCTGGGATTTGATATCGTCGCCAATGAGCGGCAGCCGGGCTTCATGAAAGCGGCGCGCCCATACCGGATCACTGGCGATGAAAACAGGAATATTGTTGACCAAGGCCAAGCCCGCCTTCAAGGCGCAACCGGCATAAAAGCGGGTCGCCTCCTCGGAACCGACCGGCAGGTAATTGACCAGTATCTCGGCGCCTGACTCCGACAATGCGCGCACCACTTCCTCTTCGCTCGGCTCGGGCGCAACGGCCGTGACGAAGCTATGCCGCTTATCGTAATCGTGCATGTGCTCGGATACCCCATCGAGCACACGGCCCATGCGCACCGTGACACCGGCTCTGGCGATGTCCCGATGAAACACCTGTGTACAGTTCGGCGGCGCAAAGATCGCTTGCGCGAGGTCCTGGCCCACTTTACGCTTGTCGATATCGAAGGCCGCGACAACTTCGAGATCCCGCGGGAGATACCCGCCGATGTCCCAGTGCATCAAGCCGACGGCCTCCTCCCGATTTTTCTCCGCATAGTAATGAATACCCTGGATCAGCGAAGAGGCGCAATTTCCAATGCCCACTACGGCGAGCTTGACCTTTTTGTTGCTCATTATTTGTTACCCCTATAGCCATACTCAGCGCTAAACAACGTTCGTCGATGGTGACTTTAGGCGCCCTTCGGAGGTAAAGCAAGCGTGCGGAAGTCAATTTAGATTTCGCCACCACGGGGTATGCAACCCCGTGGGGCGACCAAAGGGGAGAGCTGCGCCTCTCCCCTTTGGAAACCCCATCGCTAAGGTCCCCGCGGAAAAACCGCGGGGAATAGATTTAAACCGCGGGACTCTACTGCAGTCCACTCGGGGTACTATGCAGGCGAATCATGCGGCTCCTGGTTCTTTGCCGAGGGCGACACCGGAGCGGCGCTCCTCCAGCATGCGCTTGACGTAGTGCGCGGTTTCGGCCGCGGCGCGCTCCGGGCGCCGGCCACGGGCGTGGATACCGCAAACCGCGGTAGTGCAGGAATGATCGAGCCCCGGATCCCACCGCGAGCGGCCCGCCGCATCGCGGCCATAGGTCAAGTAGGCGGAGAGCGTATCGAGACCGGTGCCGGGACGCTCCCCGATAAAATGCACGATCACCTCCGCATCGATCAGGGCGCCGATATGGTATCCGGCCCGCACCCGCCCATCGGTCACGACGATATCGATAGCGCCTAGGCGGCAATCGCCGAGGGCGTGCCGAAAGGCAGGCAGGACGGCGCGCAGGTTTTCGTTGACCGCGTTGGCATTGAGCCCATCGGAAATCACGACTTGCACCTGCGGCTTACGAGACGGATAGAGCGAGCGCACGGCCGCGCTATCAACGCTCCGAATGCGTTCGCCGGCGCCCGGGTGGGCGATATAGTCGTCGCGGTTTTCGGCCGCGGATCGCACCCTGAGACGGCGCGGGCAGACATCACCGATCACGGCATCCGCCAAGCTGGCGTAAAGCGCGTTGCGCGCGTGGGCGTAGATCCCATCCAGCCGTGCCTGAACCTCGGGCGGCGCGGCATACGCTCCGGCATAGCCGTATCCGAGATCGAAGCCCTTTTGTTGCATTGCCGCAAGCCGCTTGCGTCCTTCCTTGCACAGCAATTCCCTGCCCCGGGTGTCGCCGCCGGCCTTGCGGTAGGACGCATAGAGATCGACCGTAGCCTCGGCCGGCGGCCGGACCTCACCGGCCGGCGACATGACACCGAGATCGGTCAATCGATGCCGCATCTTGGTCGTGATGCGGCGGCCGCATAACTCTCTCAAACGCGGGTGTTCCCGAAAGGACGTAGTCATATAACCCAGCATCGGATCCGCATTCCCTGCCACCGCCATCAGGTAGGCAGGGGCGGCCTCGGCGACGATGGACTGAGTCAGGCGGTGCAATTGCGCCGGGGCGACGCCCATGTGAAAAGTCGAGCAGACATCGAGGCCCATCGTCAACCCGTGGAGCTTCGCCATGACCGTGTCTTCGAGGCAGGTCCGGCGGAGTTGATCAGGACTGCGAAAAACCTCGGGACCGATGAATCCGGCCACGTCGTTCACGATCATCCATGCCGGTCGATCCGGAAAACGCTTGCGTAACGCCTGCCCGATGACTCGGGCGACGCCGTAAGTGCGGGCTTCCAAGGTCCCCATGTCGATGCCTTCGGCGGCGCCGTTGGTAACCTCGGAGCCCTGACCCGTCTCGAAATACAGGCCATCGAACCCAAAGGCGAGATCGGCGATCCCATCGACATCCAGCCCGACCATGCCGAGCAAGGCTTTGGACGTACCCGCAA
>JBOIDH010000407.1:0-2478 GCA_050740495.1 Gammaproteobacteria bacterium
TCCTAACCCTGCATCCTCGGCGCGCCAAGCAGGGCCATTCCCTGGCCCTGGCTTTCTTCCTGAGGGAGAAGGGACTAGCAGATTCGTCGAAGTCGGTCTGTATAACTTGGTTGCGTAAGGATCTACTGCGCTCGGAATAGATTTTAAGCTTACGTATTCTTAGGCTCCAACAAATCCCGCACCAGCGAGTGCAGCACGAGGCGTTGCCGTCCGCTGCCAAGACGGCCGGCGCGCAGGATCGCGCGCAGATCGCCGAGCGCGCGCTCGAAGTCGTCATTGACGAGCAGATAGTCGTATTCGGAATAATGCGACATCTCGCTCACGGCTGCCAGCATCCGGCGCCGAATAACCGCCTCGTCATCCATGCCGCGGGTTTTAAGCCGATGTTCCAAGTCTTGGTAGGACGGGGGAAGAATAAAGATCCCTATCGATTCCGGCCATGCCTTGCGTACCTGCCGCGCGCCCTGCCAATCGATCTCCAACACCACATCGGTCCCGTTCGTCAAGTGCGACTCCACCCATTCCCGTGAGGTTCCATAGTAGTGGCCGAACACTTGGGCGTATTCCATGAACGCCGACTGGGCAACCATCGCTTCGAACCTCGCCTCGCCGACAAAATGGTAATCCACGCCCTCGCGCTCACCCGGACGCATCGGCCGGGTGGTAAAGGAGATCGACAAGGAAACGCCGGGCTGCGCCGCGGTCAAGGCGTTGACGAGGCTCGTTTTCCCGGCGCCCGAAGGGGCCGAGACGACATATAGCAGACCGCACGCGGCGGGTCGATCATTCAATATTCTGCACCTGCTCTCGCATCTGGTCTATGAGCACTTTCAGCTCGACCGCGCTCGAGGTCGTCTCCGCGTGCGCCGATTTCGAGGCGATGGTATTGGCCTCGCGGTTCATCTCCTGCAACAGAAAATCCAAGCGCCGGCCGATGGGCGACGCGGTGCCGAACAAACTTCTAACCTCATCCAAATGGATCTCGAGCCGGTCCAACTCCTCCGCGACATCCAGCCGCTGCGCCAGCAACATCATCTCCTGCTCCAAGCGCCCGGGTTCCATAGCGCTCGCAAGCTCCGGCACTCGGCTCATGAATCTACCCTTGAGCGCGCTCATGATTTCCGGCACCCGCTCCCGCAGCCATGCGAGCCGCGCGGCGGCGGCCGTGCGGCGTTCTTCGATGACGCTCCGCAACCGTCGCCCTTCGCGCCGCCGCGCCTCGGCGAGCGCGCTGAGCGCCGAGTCCAGGATCCGCAACAACGGCTCGCCGATCGCCTCCACATCGGGCGGCGCCAGCGCCACCACTCCCGGCCAGCGCAGCAGCTCAACCGCGCTGATGGGAGCAGGCCGATCGATTAAAGCGTTGACTCGCTCGCAGGCGTCGATCAATTGCCGCACCAGCTCCAAGCGTAGCACCGGCGCCATCGAGTCGTTCCCCGACGGACTGTACCGTAACACACAGTCAATCTTTCCGCGCTGAATTCGGCTCGCGACCAACTCGCGCACGGGCCCTTCGAGACCGCGTAACTCCTCCGGAAGACGCACGGAGATCTCCAGGTAACGATGATTGACCGAGCGCAATTCCCAGATGGTGTCGGCCCATTCCCCCTGCCCCGCCTGGCGCGCGAATGCCGTCATGCTGCTTACCATGTCCTGCCCCCGGTGCGGAATACCGTCATAGCAACCCGGCTTCCGGGTCTGGGAAAATCGTTGATTGCTGCAGCCTGCGTCCGGGCAAGCTTTTGAAACAGCTCAGCTTTCGCATTAATTGTTTGAACGATCTGCTCCGCCAAGCGTACGACTCCTCTCTCAGTCACATTTTTCAAGCGACCCTCGACTCTGACCACTAAATCGCCGGTAAGCCGCTGAGAATTAACGTTCACCAAATGGACCATCAAAAAAGCGAACAAAAAACTCGGCTTATGAAGGCGCCCGATCGCAACCCATTCAGCCCCGAATCGGGCGCCGAGCTCGGCCGCGACCTCCGGGTGGTCAAAGAGGTAACCAAACGCCGCGTTCGCTTTCGCTTGGGTATCTGGAGCGATCGTCACCGACTCATAACCGCCTTTTTTTACCAATGCCGCTCGTAACAAAGGCGCAACTGAGGCGGTCCGTTCCAGCTCCTCCGGCGTGCGCGGCAGCAGCGTCAAATCGTGCAACTCGAACTCCAACACCGCGATGCGCGTCTGCGCGAATGCCGGGAAACTACACAGAGCGATCAAACCCAAAGTGGCGCATGCGCAGCGCTTCGATGCGGTATTAACATTTTGCATAAGTCACCTGTTATTCCTTTTCGAATCCGCGGGCGAAAACCCGAGCTAGGGTGCGCCGCACGCCGCCGCCCTCAATCCTTACTCCGGGATCACCAGTTTTTCCACGGGCTCGTGGCTGACCGCAGTCGGGAACATGACCTGCCCGTTCGGGACCTTGGCGCCCACTGGCCAGAGATGGAAGATAATGCCGTCGGTCTTGGAGGCC
>JBOIDH010000408.1:0-2463 GCA_050740495.1 Gammaproteobacteria bacterium
GACGGCGCGCTGTTTTTCCCTCCCGGCCGCTTGAAAATTCTGGATCGAGTCAGTCAGCTCGCCCTGAGTGCGGCGGCACAGGCCGTGACCGATGCGGGGCTGGTCTTCCAAGGCGGCGACGAGCCCCGGTGCGGTGTGTATTTGGGCACGGGCATGGGAGGTGCGGAAACGACCGATGCGGGGTATGCGATTTTGTATCGCGAGGGATCGGAGCGTTTGCAGCCCTTCACGGTGGTGATGACGATGAATAATGCCCCCGCCGCGTGGATCGCTCTCGAATACGGGCTGACGGGTCCCTGTCTCACGTATTCGACCGCGTGCTCGTCGTCCGCCGTGGCGGTGGGGGAAGCCTATCGCCAGATCGCGCTGGGCTATGTTGACACCGTGCTCGCGGGCGGCGCCGAGGCGCCTCTGGCCTATGGCACCATGAAGGCTTGGGAAGCGCTGCGCACGCTCGCCTTGGAGGACCCGGAGGATCCCGCGGCGTCTTGCAAGCCGTTCTCGCAGAACCGAACCGGCCTGGTGCTCGGTGAAGGCGCCGCAATCGTCGTTCTCGAGGATCTGGAACGGGCGCGATCACGTGCTGCGCCGGTCTATGCCGAGCTCGTCGGCTACAGCCAGACGACTGACGTTGCCCACATCACCCGACCCTCGCTCGCAGGGCAGGCGCACGCATTACGGTCCGCGTTGGAGGATTCCAAGACGGGACCGGAAGAAATCGATTACATCAATGCCCATGGGACGGCGACATCGCAAAACGACGCAGTCGAGACCGCCGCGATCAAAGCGGTGTTCGGCAGCCGAAGCTATCAGATCCCGATTAGCTCGACAAAATCCATGCACGGGCATCTCTTAGGCGCGGCGGGAGCCATGGAATTAATTGTCGCGATCATGAGCTTAAAACACCAAGCCATACCGCCGACCATCAATCTCACGCATCCGGACCCCGAGTGTGACCTCGATTATGTGGCGAATAGCGCTCGAAGGAACATCGCCGTGGCCACTGTGATGTCGAATTCCTTTGCCTTTGGCGGCACCAATGCCGTGCTTATCGCCAGAAAGTATGAAGGTTAACCCGTTGTGCAATGCAAATAGGATTTCTCGATACGGGTGCTACACTGTTTAATTGAGGTATCAGCATTAGAGGGCCCATCACGGAAAGCACCGGTCGAGGTCATTTGGCCGTCATAAACTAGCAGGATAATGCCCTTCGCACTCAGAGGACGGTTCATCTGAGTCGTTTGTCTAGTAGAGACGAGAGTACTACCACAGACCCGGAGGTTATCACTATGGATCACGTCAGCGTTAAAGAGCAATTCACGGCACCCGCGGACCCAGAGATGCAGGATGTGCCTCTATCACGGCAAGATCGCGCGCCGGATGCAGCCGGCCCGGAGGATGCAAGCGTTCCCATGGTTCTAGGGTTCGAGGCCGTCAACGGACCGGTTGGGAACGATGGGCGTATTGTCGAAGCAGCGTACCGGCGCGGCTGCGAGCGGGGGGAGAACCTGGGCGCCGTCATCCGTAACCTCATCGCTGACACGCCGCTCGACCGGTGTTGAGGAGGATCCGCGCAAGTTGTAGCCGCGCGCAACTATCCTACGCCTGAATAGGCCCATGACTGTGGCCGGGGGGTTGCGGGTGAGTATCTAAGCCCGAAGGACATCGCCCAAACGCCGCTGGATGATCCGGATTAATCTTAGCATCGCCTGCTGGCTAAACCTTCAGCAGTCCGCGTACCGTTATATTCTCTATCATAGCGATAGCGCGCCCTCTGAATGGACAAGCGCTGCCTGCGTCAAGCCGATCGCGGTGAACGCCGCGGCGAGGGTCCGCATATCCTGTGCGTCATAGTACTTGCCGCCCGTCGTTTCGGTGACGCATTGCAACTTCAATTTCGTCTTCCGCGATTTCGACAGCGAAACGGTTACAACGCAGTAGCCATTTTGAAAAGTTGTGCTTGATCCGCGACGTGTTGGGCGCGACATGATGAGCGACTTCACAACCAACCTGATCAAAGGCTGAGCCGCAACGCGGAAGCGGGGTTGCGCGCCACTTAAAGTGGCGCAATCAGGGAATCGCGCCAAATAAGACCGTTTTTGTGGTGCGATTGAGCTGCCGCCCACTTGAACATGCCCATATTGGGTATTAGCATGCCCAATATGGGTATAAAGGCCAAGCCAACAAAATCCCGTCCGCCCAGGTGCACAAGCCTGGCCGACGCGCTGTTTTCGACCATTCAACAACGGGTGCTCGCGTATTTGTTCGGCCAGCCGGAGCGCAGTTTCTTCGCCACCGAGCTGATCAAGCTCGCCGGCGGTGGCTCCGGCGCGGTGCAGCGCGAGCTGGTGCGGCTGGCCGACAGCGGCTTGGTAACGGTCGCGCGCGTAGGCTCCCAGAAGCACTATCAGGCCAATCCGAAGGCGCCGATCTTTGCCGAACTCTGCGGCATAGCCCAGAAGA
>JBOIDH010000409.1:0-2442 GCA_050740495.1 Gammaproteobacteria bacterium
AATCAGCGCCTCGCGCTGGAGCACCGCATACAAAGCATCCCCGCCGTCAAGCTCTACAAAAACGGGGAAGTCATCGACGAATTCTTGGGCGTGCAGCCGGAAAGCGTGATCCGTGTTCTCTTGGACCGCCACGTTGAGCGCGAATCCGATCGCCAACGCGCGGCGGCCGCGGCGGCGCTCGGGCGCGGCGACGCCGATGCCGCCGAGCGCTTGCTGCGGCAGGCGCTTGCGATGGACCCGGAAAACCAACGCCTGCATCCGGATCTAGTCCGCGTGCTCATCGAGCGGGGCCGTTTTGAAGAAGCTCTCGAAATCATCGCTAACCTCCCCGCCCCGCGCCAATTGGACGAGGACATCAGGGCGCTCAGGATCCGCATCGATTTCGCGCGCGTGGCCCACGCGGCGCCCGGGGAAGCGATGCTCAAGCAGCTTATCGATGCCGATCCCGGCGATTGCGAGGCACGCTATCAGCTCAGCGCCCGTTCAATCATGGGTGGCCGGTTCGAGCCCGCCCTGGAGCAGCTGATGGAGATCATCCGCCGGGACCGCGCGTATCGCGACGATGGTGCGCGCAAAGCCATGGTGGACGTGTTTACCCTGCTCGGGGCACAGGACCCCTTGGTAAGGCGCTATCGCGCGTTGATGTCCTCGGCGCTGTACTAAGGAAGCCCTGCAAAAGTTACTGCGCAGCCCATCTGCTTTGGCGCGTGCTCGCGCCTCACTCGCCTATCGCCCACGCTCACCGGGCGCGACGATAGGAGCGCTCCGGTGCAGCGCCTTGTTGGGCGGACTTGCCGGCTGGCTATGCATACCACGCGCTGATCCAGCGGCACGTTCCATCAAGGCCGGGATACATCGTTCGCTCGGATACGTTCATGATCATCAGCCTCTCGCGAAACTCCTTTTTGAGTTTAGCGCGGACGACTACCTTCCAGCAACAAGAATTATGGGTCTCGAGCCACGGCAGTATGTGCGTCCGTGTACCCGGCATGACCGAAAACAAAGCGTACTGCGCAACGATGCGCGGGCTTACGGACGGCGGCTCGAAGAATAGCAACGAGTCGCTCGGAAGTTGATCAAAATCCTTGATGGTCGGGTAGGCGTTTTTCAGTGCCTCTAGGGGGAACGCACTCGTGCGAGTCGCTTCGAGCTTCGCGTTCACGGGCGCTGGTAGCGCCGCGCTGGTCTCCAATCGTCTGACACACCAGACAACTCCGTTCCGGTCATGTTGCGTGTAGTCCTCACAGGCGAAGAACAGGGCCGCCAGTGGGGATGAGGTCCAGTCGAGCAGTCTGGTCGGTAGACCGTGATGCTGTCCGAGAAGCATAACATCCCAGTCGGTGTTGCCCGTGCGAATGCTCAGGCGCTCGTACATCCTGAAGCAGTCGAGTATGCGCCGCTCTTTCCACTCAAGGCTTCCAGGCCGGCCGTGCACGGTCCCGGGCTCCTCGGACATCCGTTGCAGCTTCGTGTACATGTTGGGAGTGCGGTGCGGCGCTTGCAGGCTGTAGTCTTCCGGAAGACCCCGAAAGGCGGTGTAAGCTCGCCACTTGTTTGCTGGGGTGTCGAAAGACTTGTCCCATAGAACTTCAGTAAGTTCGTTCCAGGTCGTTGGCTCTTCTGTTCGGATTCCCATCACCGCTCTAGCCGACATGCTGCCCAACTACCTAATATGTCTCGCGACTCGCTCCGCGGCTTCGCGCATCTAGGCTTGCTCGCGACACTTTTGCAGAGCTCCCTAAGGGCCCCTTGCACCAAAGGCCGAGCGGATGGCTGCGGGGCGCCCATTAATGGTCGTGCTTCGCGGGCGACTGCTCGAAGGCGGCGAGTTTCTCGGGCGCCGCTTCTTTTTGATACTTGGCTTTCCAGTCGCGATACGGCATCCCGTAGATGATTTCCCGCGCCGCTTCATCGCTGATTTCGACGCCGCGTTCCTGCCCAGCCTCACGGTACCACTTCGATAAACAGTTACGGCAGAAACCGGCCAGGTTCATCAGATCGATATTTTGAACTTCGGTATGCGTACGGAAATGATCCAAAAGCCGGCGAAAAGCCGCGGCCTCAAGATCGATGCGCAATGTCTTGTCCATCTTGGCCCCCTTACCTGTAAACGAATTATGGCTGTTCGGCAGAATCTATGGGTATTCCGTTAACTCCCTCTCCCACCGGGAGAGGGCGGGGGTGAGGGGATCTCAACCAAGGCAGCGCGAATACTCTCCAATACCGCGTCAGGGTCTCCAAGCACTTCATGATTACAAAATCGAATCACGCGATAACCCAATACCCTGAGATATTCAGTGCTCTGCAAGTCGTTCGAGCGGCATGCTGGTCACCATCGACCTCGATGACAACTTTGGGATCCAAGCAGAAAAACTCCACGACGTAGGGTCCAAAGACCTGTTGACGTCGAATCTTGACGCCGTCGAGTCGTCGACCGCGCAA
>JBOIDH010000410.1:0-2441 GCA_050740495.1 Gammaproteobacteria bacterium
GATCGGCAACCCCAGCGCTTTTGCCGCCGCATAGCCCATGCGCGCTCGATTGCGGCGGAAGTAGCCGAGCTCGGTCGCCAGCACCTTGCGGCGCGGATGCCGGTCGCGCTGATAATCGAGTGTGCGGGTCACCTTTTCGACTCCATCGTGCTCCGCGCGCGGATTCGCGACGAAGTCGGCATTTTTCATAACTTCGTATAGATTTTTTTTGTTTTCGAGGATAATTCGAGGGTAAATAGTGTGCGGGTGTATACAAGAAAAAGGGAGGCAAAGCAATGCCGGAATTTCCGTGCTCCATGGCAGCGAGATACGAAGTGGGATCGGTCGTATCGACGTTCATGGCATTGGTTCTCGCGGCGTGCAGCGCTACGGCGAAAGCCGCGTTGACGCTTGAAGAAGCCACGGCCATCTGTAACGCTGACCCGCGGGTGGGCCTCGGCCTCACATCGCTCAATGTGTGTGTGGGAGCCGAACTGTTCTTCCGCGGTACGTTTGGTGGCAACGGTCGAAGCTGCTCGAGCTGTCACCGCGTTGCCAATAACTTCACCATCGACCCCGCATTTATAAGTACTCTACCCGATAGTGATCTGCTCTTCGTTGCCGAACAGGACCCCGGGCTCGCTGGTCTCGAGCGCCCGAACTTAATGCGTGACTTCGGGCTGATTCTCGAAAATGTGGACGGCCTGGAAGACCCAACCAAGAAGTTCGTGATGCGCAGCGTGCCGCATATGTTCTCTCTCGGCACCTCCATCACGGCGCAAGCGGTACCCACCGACGGCACCACGCGCCCCCCGAACGAGCGCACCGGCTGGGGCGGTGATGGGGCGCCCGATAACGGTGAGCTGAGGGATTTTCAGAACGGGGCTATCAAACAACATTACACCCAATCGCTCGCCCGTGACGCGGACGATTTCGTACTGGCGAGCCCCGCCGAGCTCGACGCCATTCGGGACTTTAGCGGCACCATCGGGCGCACCAACGAAATCAACTTAGGCGCGGTCACGCTGACCAACGCCGGAGCGAACACCGGGCGTACGACCTTTATGAGCGCGGCCGCACGCTGCAACGGCTGCCACAACAACGCGGGCGCCAACGTGGCTTCCGGTATCAATCGCAACTTCGATACAGGCGTCGAACGCGCCAGAATCGCCGAGCTCGACGGTCAGGGTATCCCCTTCGACGGTGGCTTCGGCGGCCCGGCCGCTAACGAACCTTTCGATTTCAATTTCGATTCCAACGGGGACACCATGCCCGATTCGTTTGGCAAGGGCACGTTCAACACGCCGCCGTTGATCGAGGCCGCAGACACCGGTCCCTTCTTCCACAGCAATGCTTTCGAGTCCATCGAGGCCGCGATCGCGTTCTACAACACACCGGCGTTCAACCAGTCCCCCGCGGGCCTAGCAGGGACGCCGATCGCGCTCACCACAACAGAAATTGCGGGCATCGGGAGCTTCTTGCGGGTGCTCAACGTGGCGTTTAATGCCCAGATCGCCATCAAACGCATCAGCGCCGTGATTTCGATCATCGACGGCGTCGGTAACCAGTCGGTCGCGGTGCAAAAGGGCCTATTGAAGCTCGCGCGCGTCGAGGTGGAGGACGCTATTGACATGCTCGCGCCGTTTCCGCTTTTGAACCCGGCTTCGCGAGTTCGGCTCATCGTAGCGAGGGGTTTGCTTCAAGCGGCGGCGCAGCAGAATTTGGCCGCCGTACGACGAGCGCTGGCGAACGCGGCGCTCAACTCCGTCACCAACGCAAACTCCGGCCTAGGCACCGGCCTGGGCTTCACGATGGGAGCGGGAACCCTGATGTTCTGAGCCCGGAAACCAGGGACTCGCGACCCCCGAGTAGTCTCTCCAATCGCTCGGGGGTCCGGTCTCTGGACGAGGCCGCTGCGCTAGCTAGCTCGGGGCCAGCTCACGCCGGATTGGCAGCCCTCGCGGGGCTCATCGATCGCCACGGGCTCCCGGGCGCTCGCCTGACCCTAGAGCTGACCGAAAGCGCACTCATGGAACCGACCGCGGGCGTGTGTCAAATGCTAAATGACATCAAAGCCTTGGGTGTGAGCGTCGCCATCGACGATTTTGGCACCGGCTACTCCTCGCTGAGCTACCTCGCCTACCTCCCGGTTAACGAGCTGAAGATCGACCGTTCCTTCGTGCAGAGGAGTGTCGTCGACACAAAGGCCGCGACCCTCACCACGGCAATTATTGCGCTGGTCCATAAGCTTGAATACACGGTGATGGGAGAAGGCGTCGACTGAAAAGCTTCTGGCCTTTCTGCGGGCCCAAGGCTGCGATGCCGCACAGGGTTATTATTTCTGTCCGCCCCGCGCTGCCGCCGGATTCGAGGCCTGGATTGAGAGCTTCGGCGTGCTGCCCGGTCCCGGCGCAGAATGCGCCGTCCTCGCCCGCCGATCTGCGTGACCGGCTGACTGGCAG
>JBOIDH010000411.1:0-2410 GCA_050740495.1 Gammaproteobacteria bacterium
CCAGAGCGCGATCCTCGGCATGCACCGGATCCAAGACCGGCCCGTGGCGGAAGAGGGGCAAGTGGTGATCCGCCCGATGATGTACGTCGCATTGTCCTACGATCACCGTATCATCGACGGACGCGAGGCCGTGCAGTTTCTGGTCACGATCAAACAGCACATCGAAGATCCGGCGCGCATCCTGATCGAGGTCTAGGGCGTGGACCGATACGACGTCGTGGTGGTAGGCGGCGGGCCCGGCGGTTATGTCGCCGCGATCCGCGCCGCCCAACTCGGTTTTACAACCGCTTGCATCGACGCCTGGGTCGATGCCGCCGGTAAAGCGGCCTTGGGCGGGGTGTGCCTGAATGTCGGTTGTATTCCTTCCAAGGCGCTCTTGGATTCCTCCCACCTCTACGAGACGATTGGCCGCCATACCAAGGATCACGGGATCACGGTGAGCGGGCTCAGCCTCGACCTCCCGTCGATGATGCTCCGCAAGGATAAAGTCGTACGCACCTTGACCCAGGGCATTGCCGGGCTGTTTAAGAAAAATAACGTGACCTGGCTCCCGGGACGGGCGCGCCTGCTGGGCGACATGCGCGTCTCGGTGACCGATCGCACGCGCACTGATGCGTCCGTGATCACGGCCTCGCATATCATCATCGCCACCGGTTCGGTACCCGCCGCGCTGCCCGGCATCGAGATCGATAACGGGTTGATTTGCGATTCGACCGCGGCGCTAGCATTTTCGGAAGTCCCGAGGCGCTTGGGTATCATCGGCGCCGGCGCGATCGGGCTCGAGCTTGGAAGCGTGTGGCGGCGCCTTGGCTCGGAGGTCGTTATCTTGGAGGCATTGAGCGAGTTTCTGCCGGGCACGGATTTCGAGATCGCGCAGGCCACCGCGAAAGAACTGGCGCGGCAAGATCTGGCGATCCGCTTAGGCTGCGCCGTGACCGGCGTGACCGTGAACGGGACTGACCTTCGCGTTGAGTACCAAAAGGACCAAGGGCAACACGATCTGGCCGTGGACAGACTGATCGTCGCGGTCGGACGGCGCCCGAATACCGAGGGGCTCGGTCTCGTGGAATGCGGGATTAATCTCGATGGGCGCGGCTTCGTCGAGGTCGATGATCGGTGCCGCACAAACCTGAGAGACGTGTTCGCCATCGGCGATGTCATTGGCGGCCCGATGCTGGCCCATAAGGCCTCCGAGGAGGGTATGGCGGTCGTGGAAACCATCGCGGGTCACGCCACCGAGGTGAATTACGCTTGTGTCCCATCGATCATTTACACCTGGCCGGAGGTGGCTTGGGTGGGTCAAACAGAGCAGTCGTTAAAGTCGAATGGCACCCTGTTTCGGCGCGGGGTGTTTCCGTTCCTAGCGAGCGGACGGGCCCGTGCCATGGGCGAGACCGCGGGACTCGTCAAAATCCTGGGCGATGCCGAAAGCGATGCCTTGCTTGGCGTGCATATTTTCGGCCCGAACGCCTCGGAATTAATCAGCGAGGCGGTGATCGCGATGGAATTCGGTGCCAGCACCGAAGATCTGGCGCGCGCGATCCACGCCCATCCGACGCTCGCGGAAGCCATGCACGAAGCCGCGCTCGCCGTGGATAACCGCACGATAAATCTATAAACCCCCCGGGCGGCGGGTTGAACCCGGCGGCCCACCCTCCGTGCATTGACACACTGCACAAAACCTGTAGACTCGGACACTATGAAAGTATGAGCCAGGGGTAGGGAACCGCGGTTCATGTTCGAAAGCTCCAGTTAAATATGGCAACCCGAAGGAAGCAGTCAGCCAAGCGCTTGGAGTCTCCCGGGGATACCCCTGCGCCTCGCCCAGAGGCGGACGCACCGGCCGATACCGATGAGGCTGAGGCTGGCGCCCTAACGGACTTCCCGGTGGTCGCGATCGGTGCCTCGGCCGGGGGGCTCGAGGCCTTGAAGAAGTTCTTCAGCGCCATGCCTACCCCCGGCGGCATCGGCTTTGTGGTGATCCCGCACCTCGATCCCACCCATGTCAGCCACCTGCCCGAGCTCCTGGGCCGGCATACCTCCATGCAGGTCTCACAAGCGCACGATGGGGCACTCGTCCAGGCCGAGCACGTCCACATCATCCCGCCGAATGCGTCACTGACGATCAAGGAGGGCGTCCTGCGTCTCGGGGCGGCGGTGGCACGTCCCGGCATCCCGCGGCCCATCGACGGCTTCTTGCGGAGCCTGGCCGAATACCGGCAGGAACGGGCCATCTGCATCATCTTCTCGGGCACCGGCAGCGACGGGACGCTCGGGCTCAAGGCGGTCAAGGCGGAAGGGGGGCTGGTGATGGTCCAAAGCCCGGACACCGCGGAGCACGACGGGATGCCCCGCAGCGCCATCGCCACCGGGCTCGTGGATTACGTGCTGCCCGTCGAACAGATGCCCG
>JBOIDH010000412.1:0-2391 GCA_050740495.1 Gammaproteobacteria bacterium
TGTTGCGATCATCGAGCTCCGGTGAACGGCCGCCTTGGCGAGGATAAAGCGTGAATCGGAATTCGCCGAAGGTGTGCAATGTCGTTGCGGGATGCGGACCCGCGCCGGAAGGTTTGGTCGCCAACGGTGCCACCACCGGGATCTCGCGCTCGGCTAGTTCCTGCACGAAGGCGTGTTCTTCCAGGATCGCCGCATCGCTCCAACGCCCAGGACGGTAAAATTTCACCACCAAGGGCATTCCCCCTTCCATGCCCACCTGGTAGACGCGGTTTTCGTAGCTGTTGAGCGCCAACAGGCGTCCGTCGCTCCGTAAGCCCACGCTATTCAATGCATCGAGCATGCAATCGGGAGTCAGCCGCTCGTACGGAGTAGTGTTCGTGTCTTGTGTTACCGGGACGATGGCCAAATTGGTATCCCTAAGGAAGCTCTGCAAAAGTTACTGCGCAGCCCATCTGCTTTGTCGCGTGCTCGCTCGTCGCTCGCCTATCTACCTGATATGTCTCGCGACTCGCTCCGCGGCTTCGCGCATCTAGGCTTGCTCGCGACACTTTTGCAAAGCTTCCCTAAGCACGGAGCGTAACACGCGTTGGGAAAACGCGGCCCAAGGTTCTGATGGACAGCGTAATCGGGATCATGTCCGTTGCTCAAGCAGGGACCTGATCTCACTGATCTCTTGCCGCAACGCGGCGATCTTCTGCTCGAGCTCCGACAGACGATCGTGGTCCGAAGGCGTGAGACTGACTTCCATATCCGGGCCGGCAGCGCTCTCCGCTGCTTGCACCGCCCCACTCAATAGGTGGGCGTAACGGGATTCTCTTCTCCCGGCTTCGCGCGCAAGCTTTACAACGAAAGGCCCATCCTCCCGCTCGATCAAACTTCTCAGGGCGGCTTCAACCTCTTGCACATCATTTAACTTGCCAAGCCGCCCCGCACGCGTGCGCAGTTCACCGGGCGTCTGCGGGCCGCGCAACAGCAACTCGGTGATGATGGCAAGCTCCTGTGCTGACAGTCTTAAAGCGCCGAACGCCGTATTACAGAAGCGATGTTGGTATTTCGTAACCCGGCTCCCGAATCCTGTTTTCTCACCTACCAAGTGCTTCTTGATGAGCCCGTCGAGCGTTTGTTGTACCGTTGCCTCATCGAGGATAAGCACCGGATCGCGGTTGCTTTTCTGGTTGCAGGCGTTGGTAAGTGCCTTGAGGGAGAGCGGATATTGGTCGGGGGTGGTGATTTCCTTTTCCAGCAAGGCACCAATGACACGGGTTTCGTAAAAAGTGAGGTTGCTATGCATGGTAGACTTAGGATTAGGCCTATATAACTCACTTTATCATTTGCTTGTTCATTAATCCTGGCGCGCGGCGACGGGCGGCGACGCTGAAAGTTCGATGGTATGAAACAGCGCCCGCCAACCCCGTGGCCGGGGTTGAGTCCCGGAGCGGTCGCGGAGCGCTAATGCGATAACGGGGGTTTCGGCGAGTGGACGGACAAGCGCGGAAGCCTGTGGATTGGTGAAAACGCAGAGCAGATCGCCGCCTTCGAGCGCCGCGCCTATCTCCTGCTCGAACCGCGTTTGCGCAGGGTCCGCGGGCAGGGCAATGGCACCGCCGCTGCGCAGCAGAAAGCCTATGACCGGCGCGCGCAGCCAGCGCTCCGCGACCACGAACCGGATTGGCCGGCGCACGGCGGCGGCAATGATAAGCGCGTCCACGATCCCGCCGGATTCGCAGCGGAGCAGCGCGGCTCCGGTTTGAGGAATGTGTTCCAATCCTGTTTTCCTGATGGGGAACACGGAGTGAACGAGCCACCAGACGATAAAGCGCAGGAGAAATTCCGGGACCAAGGTGTAGATGTAAAGCGCGACGAAGGCGTTAACGATCCCGGTAAGCAGTAGGACCTGCGCGACCGTGAAACCGGCCTGGCCGAGTCCGATGGCGAATCCGGCCGAGATGACCATGAAGAGCGCATTGAGGATGTTGTTGCCGGCGATGATGCGGGAACGGTGGGTGGGATCGCTGCGCGCTTGGATAAGGGCATACAAGGGCACGGTGTAAAAGCCCCCGAAGACGCCGATCAGAACCAGGTCAAGCACCACGCGCCAAGCTTCGGGCCGCGCGATAAACGCGGTCCACTCGAGCGTGGACGGCTGCGCGAAACCTCGGGAAGCGAAATAGAGATCGATGGCGAAAAGCGTGAGCCCGATGGAGCCGAGCGGTACGAGACCCAGCTCGAGGCCGCGTCCGGACATACGCTCGCAGAGCAAGGAACCGGTCCCGATCCCAATCGAAAAAAGCGCGAGCAGCAGGGTGACGACGGACTCATCCCCGCCGAGGACCTCTTTGGCGAAATTCGGGAACTGCGACAGAAACGTCGCCCCGTAAAACCAAAACCACG
>JBOIDH010000413.1:0-2388 GCA_050740495.1 Gammaproteobacteria bacterium
AAACAACAGTTTCTTCAGCATAGGATTACCTTCCAATAGAAGTGGGATTTCGATGGATGCTTCGCAAACAGCGCCGATATCGGAAGCCCCGACCGCGCAATTTCCGCTGCGCGTGTCGCCCGGTAGTCGCCGTTGCGAAGCGTTTTTACCTGCTGGGTTGGCGCCGTAAGACGGTTGGACGGCCGTGAGGCGCTTACCGCAGGCGGCTAACTTAGCGTATAGCGAAGCGAAATCTATAGGGGCTAAATCGGTGCATCGTCAATAAAAGCACCGAATGCGACTCGTATCACAGAGCCTCGATTTCAGCGTGCGGAACCGGCGTCGGATTCGGGCCGTATCCTGGACCGCTGTTACATGGTGAAAGTCACGCCGTCTATCAACGCCCCCGAAAGCAACATGCTTGCCGTGGAGCGCCACTCGTAGGTCCCAGGATCGATGATAAGCTCGCGTTCGGCGGTGAGCCCGATCAGTCCATCGCCCAAGAGATGATAGAGGGTTTCATCCATGCGCATCGTAGTGATCGGGGCCTGGAGCGCTCCGCCCTCGACCCAGAAACACGCGAATCGCGTCGTAGCGGTCACGCGGCAGTCGTAACGATCGGAAAAATTGCAATACCAAAGGTTGCCGACATAAAGTCCCGTTTCAAGTTCTTCCAAGAGATCCAAGGACATAGGGAGCCGCCCGCTTTCCATGACCAGCGACATGGGCGTTTCGCTTTCGGTGTTGAGCGCGATCCTGTATTCAGCCGCGCTGCGTTGATCGGCGAGACAATCGACGAAACGGCCGCTTTCGATCAGGCTTACCGCGCGGGGTTTTAGAAAACCCGAGGACGTAAATTGTGGATTTAGACCGCGCGCATGCTCCTCCACGAGCGTGACGCTCGGATGCAGAGCCTTCTCATGGCGCATGAGTTTGATTAACGGTGTGTGCTGGGTGCGCAAGCTTTTCAAGCTAAATCCTCCCCAACCCAAAAGTCCAAGGATTTCACCGAGAGCCTGAGGCGCAAGGAAAGCGCGATAGCGCCCCGGCGCGAGCGCCTTGGGCGGTCTGTATAACACCTCGAGGTGCTCGCGCACCCGCCCAACCGCGCGCCGTAAATCCTCGCTCTGCCAGGCCTGACCCGCGTAGCCGAGCTTAACGGATTGCCCGTTATCGACATGGCAACTGCTATCCAAATGGAAGCTACCGGTAGAAAACCAATTTGTCTGCCCGAGGCTATTTGCAAACCCTCGATACAGGGTCCCGTTGGCCCACAGTCCCACGAGATCGAGCCCGTCCGCCGCCGCCAGGATTTCCGTGAGCGCGTGTTCACTGTCCGGTAAGTCAAAGTGGCGATTATCCTCGGTGCTGCATACGGCGGTGGCATAGAGCAAATAGGGATCATCGTGGACGAAATCGAGTTGTAACCGCAGCTCGGAAAACAACTTCTCCAGGCGCGAGCGGTTGTGCGTGAGATCGTGGGTCAGGGTACAGGCGCCCTGGGTCTGGCGCCGGCCCCGGATCAAACGCACACGCAGCTCGCTGTGCAATACGTGGCCGGCCTGCCGCATCCGTCCGCGGCTCAGGCGCACGAAATCCGAATCTTCGCCCAAGAAGTTCAGTAAACAGACTTCATCCGTCCGCGTGAGCGTGGCCGCCATGGCACGCACGGACTCGAATTGCCCGCGCGGGTCATGCATTCGAGAAGACATCGACGTCGCGGAAGACACAGGCGGGCGCCGCGTGCCCGACATGGATGGCCTGGTTCGGTTCGCCTTTCCCGCAGGTCGAGAGCCCCATTACCCGCCAGGTGCCAGCATCACCCACCGCGCCAAGGTTGCGCCAGAAGGTCGCGGAAGTGCCGCGATAATTGGGATTTTTCACCAGGTCTTTTACCTCTCCGTCCTTGATTACCCATCCGCACTCGCAGCCGAACTGAAACTTGTTTCTCTGGTCATCGATGGACCAGGAGCGATTAGTGTCCATCATGATCCCGTGTTCGATGCCCCGCACCAGCGCCTCAAGCGGGCTCGCGCCGGGCTCGAGATTGAGATTGGCCATCCGATCGATCGGCGGGCGGTGCCAGTGTTCGGCGCGCGTGCATGCGACACCGGCGATCCGGGCTCGAGCCTGTGACGCATGCCCACCGAGGGGCCGTTCGAGGATACCCGCCCGGATCAAGTACTGGCGTTCCGCCGCGCTGCCCTCGTCATCGAAGGCATAGCTCGCAAATTGCTCCGGGCAAGCGGGGTCGAAGCTCACGTTTAATAACTCCGATCCGTAGCGGTAGTGGCCAAACATGTCCAAAGTGACGAAGCTCCCACCCGCGTAATTGCGCTCGTCCCCGAGGATGCGATCAAGCTCGATCGGGTGGCCGATGCTCTCGTGAAGCTGCAGGATCATTTGCCC
>JBOIDH010000414.1:0-2360 GCA_050740495.1 Gammaproteobacteria bacterium
ACCGCTGATCGTCACCCGCTGGATGTCGGCGAAGATGCCGATCAATGCTAGCCTGGCCTTCATTTTGTCGGCTTCCTGAAAGCGCTGGAAGGACCCAACCTGGATTAAATAGGGCGTATCCGGGGGCCCTTGCTGCGGTTTGGATTGCGGCGCGGGCAATGGCGGGGCGTCCACTTCCCAATCCGGAACCTTGACCTCCATTTCCGGAAGAATCGTGTAGAAATCGAATTTTGGTTTACTCACCGGATTTTCCGGCGCGGATTCGGCGCCTTGTTTAAGGTCCTGGCGCGCGTCCTTAACGTTGGTGAGCGATTGCAGATACACGAGAAACGCCACGAACAGCCCCATGGCCAAGCCGGTGAGAAATGAAAGCCAGCCCCGTTGCCGGCCACTACCGGATGTGCGCGGCTGAGGCGACATCACATCGACTCCGGAGCCGACACCCCGAGGATCGCAAGGCCGTTGCGGATGACCTGCTGGGTTGCGGCGATGAGATTTAAGCGCGCGTTACGTAGCGACTCGTCCTCGACCAGGAACATGTGCACGCTGTAATAGGCGTGGAACGCGTTCGCCAGCTCCCGCAGGTACTGAGCCAGTTGATGCGGTTCACGCTCCCGCGCCGCCGCTTCGATGATCTCCGGATAACGTGATATGGCGCCGATTAAACCCTGCTCGTGCGCTTCCGTTAAAACCGCTACCGCATTCTCGCCACGCTTTCGGTCCCACGACCATCCTTGCTCGGCCAGTTGCCGGAAGACGCTCGCAATGCGCGCGTGGGCATACTGGATATAATATGCGGGGTTATCGGCGGACTGTGACTTTGCGAGTTCGAGATCGAACTCGAGATGCTGCTCGCAACGCCGTGTCACGTAAAAGAAACGCGCCGCGTCCCGGCCGACCTCATCGACAAGCTCCCGGAGCGTGACGAACTCGCCCGAGCGGGTTGACATCTGCACGCGTTCTTCACCCCGATAGAGCGTCGCGAATTGCACCAGTAAGACCTCCAAGCGATCCGAATCATCCCCAAGCGCCGCGAGGGCCGCCTTCACCCGCGGAACGTAACCGTGATGATCGGCGCCCCAAATATTGATAACGCGATCGAATCCGCGTTCGAATTTGTTTGTGTGGTACGCCACGTCGGAGGCAAAATAGGTCGTCTGGCCATTCTCGCGCACCAAGACACGGTCTTTCTCGTCTCCGAAGGCCCCCGCATTGAACCAGAGCGCACCGTCCTTGGTGTAGGTTCGTCCGAGCGACTGGAGCTTGGCAATCGCCCGATCGACCGCTTGGGTCTCCGCCAGCGAGCGCTCGGAGAACCATTGGTCGTAGCGTACGCCGAACTCGTTGAGATCGGCGCGAATGCCGCCGAGCACGCTATTCAATCCGCACTCGAACACCCGGCGATACCTGGCCGGGCCCAAGAGCGATTTGACGCGCGCGACGAGGGCATCGAGCAACGCGTCGCCCTCCAGCCCAGCCAGTCCATCGTACACGGTGCTAATAGGGTATTGGCAACCGGCCTGGACCTCCCGCCAAAGTGCGCGGGCAATGTCGATGACATAGGCGCCCTGGTAGGCGCCTGCCGGAAAATCCACCGTTTCCCCGCAAAGCTCAAGATACCGTAGCCACACGCTGAGCGCCAAGATGTCCATCTGCCGGCCGGAATCGTTGACATAATATTCCCTCTGCAGCGCATAACCGTTGGCCTCGAGCAGATTGGCGATCACCGCGCCATAGGCCGCGCCCCGGCCATGGCCGATGTGCAGCGGGCCGGTCGGATTGGCGGAAACGAACTCGACTTGGATCTTCGCCCCGGCGCCCGTGCTGTTACGCCCGAAGGCATCGCCCGCCGCGAGCACTTGTTGAATAATCCCCAGCCAATAGTGGGGCTGGATATAGAAATTGAGGAAGCCTGCGCCAGCCACCTCGACGCGATCGATGCTGGGGGATCCGGGGAGGGCCGATGCGATCCGTTCCGCCAGGGCACGCGGCGTCACCCCGAGATCCTTAGCAATTACGAGCGCCACATTGGCGCTGAAGTCTCCATGCCGGGCATCGCGGGTGCGGTCGAAGCGCACACCGCGCTTCGCCAAATGGCTGTCGGCATCGCCCAGATCCAATTGCTTGAGCGCCGCGGCCACCTGCTCTCTGATGAGGTTCTTCAAAAAATACGCCCGCGAAAAAAGTGTGGATTCTAGCTTGCCTCCCATGGCATGGGAACGTCCGCAAGTCAATTTAGATTTCGCCACCACGGGGTATGCAACCCCGTGGGGCGACCAAAGGGGAGAGCTGCGCCTCTCCCCTTTGGAAACCCCATCGCTAAGGTCCCCGCGGCAAGACCGCGGGGAATAGATTTAAAG
>JBOIDH010000415.1:0-2356 GCA_050740495.1 Gammaproteobacteria bacterium
CCCCATTGGTCGCCCCACGGGGTTGCATACCCCGTGGTGGCGAAATCTAACTTGACTTCCATGCTTGCGGCATCGGTCATGGTGCTGGGCACCTTCGGGCATGACGTAGCACGGGCGGACGAGACCTGCATGTCGCCTTACATGGCCAAGATCGTGGGCCAGGAGGATTTCACTTATGTCTGGACCTTGGGACAAGAAGGCGTGGGCGACGAGCAGGACAAGCTCGTGACCATCGACGTGAGCCCCAAATCGGCCAAGCACGGCACGGTGGTTCACACCGTATCGGTCGGCGGACGCAACGAGGCCCATCACGGGGGATTCACCGATGACCGTGCGTACTTCTGGGCGGGAGGTCTCGACACCAGCCGGATTTTTATCTTCGACGTGCGTACCGATCCCTCGAAACCGCGCCTGGTTAAGACCATCGAGGACTTCGTCGCCAAGAGCGGGGGCGCCGTCGGGCCGCACACCTTTTACGCGATGCCGGGCCGGATGCTGATCACGGCGCTGTCGAACCATCGCGACCACGGGGGCCGCACGGCGCTCGTCGAATACACCAATGAAGGCAAGTACCTGGCGACCTATTGGATGCCGACCGACGACAACCTCCAGGGCGCGAAGAAGGCGGGGACCTACGCCGATGGCTATGGGTACGACGTGCGGGCGCTCCCGAGACGCAATGTGTTGGTGACCTCCTCGTTCACCGGCTGGTCCAATTACATGATGGATTTCGGCAAGCTGCTGCAGGATAAAGAGGCGATGAAGCGCTTCGGCAGCACGGTGGTTATCTGGAATCTGCACGCGCGCAAGCCGAGAAAAATCCTCGACGTCCCGGGGGCGCCGCTCGAGATCCGCTGCGCCTGGCAGCCGAACCATAATTATTGTTTTACCTCCACCGCCTTGACCTCGAAGATTTGGTTGATGCACGAAGACGCGCAAGGCGAGTGGCATGCCCAGGCGGTAAGCAACATCGGGGACCCGAGTAAGACCCCGTTGCCGGTGGATATTTCCTTGAGCTCCGAAGACGATCTCCTCTGGGTCGATAGTTTCTCGGACGGCATGGCGCGGCTTTTCGATGTGCGCGACCCCTTCCATCCGAAACAGATCTACGAGAAGAAGATCGGGGCGCAACTCAATATGGTGTCGCAGAGCTGGGACGGGAAACGCCTTTATTTCACCAGCTCGCTGCTGGCGAACTGGGACAAGAAGGGCGCGGACAACGAGCAGTTCTTCAAAGCCTTTCAATGGGACGGGAAGCAGCTCAGCGAACGGTTTGCAATCGACTTTACCAAGGAAAAATTAGGGCGCCCACACATCATGCGCTTCGGCGCTTATGCCTTGTATGCGCAGAGACCGGGTAGCGAAAGCTTGCGCGTTGCGGCGCACGGCCCGAAGTAGAAGGAATCTGCGCGCTGGTGTCGTCGTAACGATTCTCATCGCAGGGCTTGCGACGGAGTTCGACGCCCTCGGGCAGGCCCTGAGCTATCCTGAAGCGGGCAGCTATGAACTGCCGCCTCTGAAGCCGGCCGTGGACGGCGAGGTCGTGACCAGCGGGGGCGCGGTCACGACCTTACACGAGCTTTATTCAGGCAAGCTCGTCGTTCTGAGCCTCGTCTACACCCGCTGTGCGGACGCCCAAGGCTGCCCGTGGGCGACGGCGTTATTGAGCATGGCTAGAAAGCAGCTCGACCGCGACGAGCCGGCGATCGCCTCTCGGGCGCGTCTCATCACCCTGAGCTTCGATCCCGAGCATGATTCCCCGGAGGCTATGCGGCGCTACGGCGCGCCTTTCTCCCAGGGCCGCGACTGGGTGTTCGCGACCACCCGTTCGCCCGCAGCGCTCGCGCCGATCCTGCAGGCCTACGGCCAGAGCTTACAACCCGCGCGCGCGAAGGGGGGGGATCTCGCCCACCTGCTGCGGGTATTTTTGATCGATGAAAATCGCATGATCCGAAATATTTACGGTGCCTCGGTGCTCGATCCCGTGCTCCTAGTCAATGATCTCAAAACCCTGATGCTGGAGCAGGAAGCGCGCTTCGCGCGGCCACGTTCGGGCAAGGCGGACAAACCCGAGAAACGCCGCGCCGATTTAACGCGCCGGGCGCTTGACCCGCCGCTCGGCCTCCCGCGGGTGCCCGTGCCCGCGGACAACCCGCTGACCGAGGCAAAGGTGGTGCTCGGCCGCATGCTTTTCTACGACCGCCGTTTGTCGTTGAACAATACGATGTCTTGCGCCATGTGCCACATTCCGGATCAGGGTTTCACGAACAACGCGCTCGCGGCGCCGGCCGGTATCGAGGGCCGCTCGGTACGCCGCAATGCCCCGAGCCTGTACAACGTGGCTTATCAGAAACAT
>JBOIDH010000416.1:0-2347 GCA_050740495.1 Gammaproteobacteria bacterium
TCCGAGCGGCAGTGAAAGGTGCTCCACGGGTCGCACAGGATGCGCGCGTTGGGGCCGGGGTGATCGTCGCGGCGGCGCCGGCTTTCTATGCGTCCGGAGTGATCTTCATGGCTTGCGGCGCGCGCGGCTATGTCGGGTTGGTGCGCGTGGAGGACGGACGGCTGAATGTGGCGGCGGCGTTCGATCGAGGGTTCGTCCGCACGCTGGGCGGGGCGGGGGCCGCGGCGGCGGCGATTCTGAACGAGGTGGGTTGGCCGCCGATTCCCCTACCCGCCGAGAAGGCTTGGCGGGGAACGGCGCGCTTGACCGTGCGGGCGCCGTGTCTCGCCTCCGAGCGCGCGTTCGTGCTGGGCGACGCCGCGGGTTACGTGGAACCCTTCACCGGCGAGGGCATCGCCTGGGCGCTGGCCTCGGCGGAAGCCGTGGTCCCGTTAGCGCTCCAGGCGGTTCGACGCTGGGATCCCGCTCTGATCGCGGACTGGGAATGTTCCTATCGCCGCGTGATCGGGCGCAGAGTCCTTTGCCACGCCGCCGCCGGGATCCTCAGGCGGCCGGGCTTAACCCGGGCCGTGTTTTCCATCCTGGCGCGGATCCCCGGGTTGGCGGCGCCGCTGCTGAAGGCATTGAATCATCAGCCTACGATGCGTGCGAGGTATCCTGCGTGACGCCGCGACCCCGCGCTTAAGCTATCATGTCGAAAAATACGATCACTCATGGCAATGTTCGTCACTGGACTGGGCACCGCCGCGCCTGCGCGGCGCTATACACAGGCCGAATGCTGGGAGGCGTTTAAAGTTTCCTCGTTCGCTACCCGGCTCGACCGGCGTGCCTGTGCTCTCATCGAGCAGGTATTGCTGGGCGATAACGGCATCGCGACCAGGCATCTCGCGCCGGAGAACCTGCGCGAAGTGTTCGAGATCGACGCCGACACCCTGCACCGGCGCTTCCTCGATCACGCTCCCCGGCTGGCCATCAGCGCGGCGCGTCAGGCGCTCGAGAACGCCGGCCGGCGCGCCCCCGAGATCGATGCGGTGATCGCAAGCACCTGTACAGGATACCTGTGTCCGGGCCTGACGAGTTATCTGATAGAGGGACTCGGGTTGCGGCAGAACGCCTTGGCGTTCGATCTCGTCGGTCAGGGATGCGGCGCCGCCTTGCCCAATTGGATGATGGCAGAGGCGCTGCTTGCGGCCGGCAGGTGCCGGAATGTGTTGGCCGTCTCGGCCGAAGTGTGCAGTGCGGCGATCTATCTCGACAACGATCCGGGGGTGCTGATCAGCGGTTGCTTGTTCGGTGATGGGGCGGGCGCGGCGGTGCTCTCCGACGGCGCGGCTCCGGGCGGCCGCCGCATCGAATGGAAAACGAGCGCGTCCCTTACCGATCCCGAACGGCGCGATGATCTGCGTTTTGAACAGCGCCAGGGGATGCTACGCAATATCCTGACCCGGCCCGTACCAAAGCTAGCGGCGGCTTATGCGGAGCGGGTATTGGGGACGGTACTGGAAAGCTCCGGTATGAACAAGCAAAATATCAGCACTTGGATTTGGCACGCGGGCGGGCGCGATGTGCTCGCGGCTCTAAAGGAACGATTGGAGCTATCCGAGGAGGCGATCCTCCATAGCCGGGAGGCACTGAGCGAATTCGGCAACCTGAGCAGCGCCTTCGTGTACTTCGTGCTCAGCGCCGCCCTGAAGCATTCGGCGCCCCCCGGATGGTGGTGGATGTCCTCGTTTGGCGCCGGGTTTAGCTGTCACGGGGCCTTGTTGGAAGTGAGCTAAACGGTCAAGCCTTGACAATGACGACCTTGGAACGCTTGCAGGCGTTGCTGGTTAAGCATAACCAAGTGACACACGGCGATCTGGTGCCGGGCGCGTCGCTCGAGGCGCTCGGGCTCGACTCGATGGACACCATCGATCTGCTGTTCAACATCGAAGACGAATTCAACATCACCGTGCCGCGTGACCAGGCGCCCCTGAAGACCCTCCAGGACGTTGTCGATTACATCGATCGCCTGGTTTCGGAGCAGCACGTTGAGCCCGCCGTAGAGGAACGCGGTCCTTGAGAAGGGTGGTCATTACCGGGCTGGGGGTGATCTCACCGCTCGGGAATGATCCGCAAGAACTCTTTAAAAACCTGCTCGCGGGAAGGTCCGGCATCGGGAGGCTGCAAACGCCTTTCGCCGAAAAGCTGTCGATCCGCATCGGCGCCCAGGTTGATTTCGACGGCGCGCTGTTTTTCCCTCCCGGCCGCTTGAAAATTCTGGATCGAGTCAGTCAGCTCGCCCTGAGTGCGGCGGCACAGGCCGTGACCGATGCGGGGCTGGTCTTCCAAGGCGGCGACGAGCCCC
>JBOIDH010000417.1:0-2336 GCA_050740495.1 Gammaproteobacteria bacterium
CGCGGCTCATCAATTGCGCCCGCGGCGGCCTGGTTGACGAGGCGGCGCTGCTCGAGGCCTTGGACAAAGGGAAGCTCGCCGGCGCCGCGTTGGACGTCTTTGAACAAGAACCCCCGCTCGGATCGCCTCTCATCGAACATCCCAAAATCGTGCTGACACCACATCTCGGCGCCTCCACGGCCGAGGCCCAACTCGCCGCGGGTCTCGCCATCGCCAAGCAAGTCGCGCAATTTCTGGAAACCGGAGAAGCGATCAACGCGGTCAACCTGCCCCGGATCCCGGCCGAGGATCTCAAGCGCTTGCACCCTTATCTCTCGCTGGCGCGCCGCCTCGGGCGGGTGCTGGCGGCCTTAACCGCGCAGCCTTTGACCCGGGTCGAGGTCACATTAAGGGGGCGCGCGGCCGAGCTCGATTCACGGCCGCTTTCAAGCGAGCTCCTGGTCGGTCTGCTGGAAAGCGAGCTCTCGATCCCGGTGAATCGCGTAAACGCGTGTCATCTCGCGCACCGCCAAGGGATCTCGTTGGTCGAAAGCCGCTCCGAGGATACCGAGGAATATGTGTCGCTTATCACCGCGGCGGGACACTACAACGGCGGATCAACCTCGGTCGCGGGCACGCTGATCGGTGACAGACCTCCCCGTCTGGTCCGCATCGACGACTACGAAGTGGAAACCGTGCTCGATGGGACCTTATTGATTACGCGCCACGAGGATCGTCCGGGCGTGATCGGGGCCTTGGGTACCTTGCTCGGCCAGGATAACGTCAACATCTCACGCATGCAGGTCGGCATCGCCCAGGGTCCCGAGGCGATCGCGGTGATCGGGATCTCGCGGCCGTTACCGCAAGCGACGCGCGATCGCATCGCGCAACTCCTGGCCATCCACCAGGTATATCAAGTGAGCTTGTGATCCGCCGAGCGATATGGCGGCGCGCGCCGGGTTCGAGGTCATTTTCTTCGATTGCGACAGCACCTTGAGCACGCTCGAGGGCATCGATGCGCTCGCGGCGCGCGCGGGCCGCGAGCATGAGATCGGCGCGCTCACGCAGGCGGCCATGGACGGACAACAACCCCTCGAGTCGATCTACGGCCGGCGCCTTGAGACGCTCCGGCCGGACCGCCAGGCGGTCGCCTGGTTAGGAAATCAGTATGTGGCCGCGGAAGTGCCGGGAGCGAGGGCGGTGGTAGCCGCGTTGATCTCGCTCGGCAAAGAGGTGCATATCGTCAGCGGCGGGATCCGCCAGGCGGTCGTGCCGCTCGCCGCCGCCCTCTCCATCCCTCTCGCGCACGTGCATGCGGTGGAGGTGTTTCATGATGCGTCCGGTAACTACACCGGTTATGACGCATCCTCGCCCCTGACGCGCTCCGGGGGCAAGGGCGTCGTCTGCCACCGCGTGGCAAATGACCGCCGGGCGGCGATCGTCGGGGATGGGATCACGGATCTCGACCCCGCCGCTTACGGTATTTTCACCGTCGGTTTCGGGGGGGTAGTCCGGCGCGCAGCGGTGCAGCGCCGCGCCGATGCTTATGTCGCCGATCGCGCCTTGACCGGGGTGCTGGAGTTTCTCCTCACCCGCGAAGAATCTCGGCGGCTGCCGGTAGCGTGACTAAAAATGATAGCTCAATCGCGCTAAATGGAAATTGATGCCGGGGTTAGAATCGCCGATCCCGAGATTGGACAGATGCTGATACCGGTACCCGATCTCGTATTGGCCCTCGTGCCCGAAGCGTATGCCGGCTCCCCCATGTGATCCGAAGGCGAATTCCGTATCGAAGTTCTTGTCTCCCAGCTCGGTATCCGTCATGCCGTGGACACCGACGGCCGCTTCTAAATAGGGCATCACGCCGTAGATCGGCGATCGTGTCTGCCAGCGGAACACCGGAGCCAAGCCGAACTCGCCCAAGGAATCGTTACCGGTACGGCCATCGTCCCCGTCCCAGTAACTGGCGCTTAGCTCCCAGTACCCTCCAAGATGCCAGTCCCCACGCCGCAGCCATTGCACCCCCCAGTCCCATTGCAAGGCGATCCCGTAGCGGTTAATCCCGTCATCACCGCTGCCGCCTTCGACTGCAACGGCATCGAGCGCGTATACAAGCTGAGGGCTGAGACAGGCCAACGCCAAGCTGACAATAGCCGCGAATTTTCCCGCGCGCATAGGTTCTCCTCGTTCTTTTCCTTATACGCTACAACAAAATAGAATCGTTGCAAATGTCCAGCGCTTCACCGGAAAACCACCCGGTACATCCATGATCTTGTAGTTTCCGGTTTTCATCCGTTATGAGCAACACACGCGCCGACGGGCGCGGTTGCGGTTCCGCCCGAGATCCTGAGCTATCT
>JBOIDH010000418.1:0-2331 GCA_050740495.1 Gammaproteobacteria bacterium
AGCTTAGCGCGCTCTTAGGCCACGGTAGTTCAGCCGACCGCGAGATCGTCGAGCGCGTACGCGCGATCGTCGACGATGTGCGCCGGCGTGGCGATGCCGCGCTCATCGAATACACCGTGAAATTCGATCGCCGCCCGGTGGCTGGCCCGAGCGATCTCGCGCTCTCCGACGAGCGGCTGCGCGACGCGCTGTTGTCCTGCGAGCCGCGCGTAAGGGATGCCCTGGAGACGGCGGCCGACCGCATTCGCCGCTATCACGAGCGGCAACAACAGGCTTCCTGGAGCTATCGGGAGGACGATGGCACGGTGTTGGGGCAGCGACTGACAGCGATGGATCGGGCCGGCGTTTATGTGCCCGGCGGCAAGGCCGCCTATCCCTCGTCGGTTCTGATGAACGTAATTCCCGCCAAGGTCGCCGGCGTGAACGAGATCGTCATGGTGGTGCCCGCGCCGGAGGGCAAACTCGAGCCGATCGTACTCGCGGCGGCGGCCATCGCCGGTGTCGATCGGGCGTTCACGGTGGGCGGGGCGCAGGCGGTCGCGGCGCTCGCCTATGGGACCGAGACCATCCCGCGTGTCGATAAGATCGTCGGGCCGGGGAATAGTTATGTCGCCGCGGCGAAGGCGGCGGTGTTCGGCGCGGTTGGGATCGACATGATCGCCGGGCCCTCGGAGGTGCTCATCGTCGCCGACGGCGCGGCGCCCCCCGAGTGGATGGCGATGGACCTTTTCGCGCAGGCCGAACATGACGAACAAGCCCGGGCATTGTTGCTCTCTCCCGATGCGTCGTATTTGCAAGCGGTCGCGGCGAGCATCGAGCGTGAGCTTCCGGCGATGGAGCGCGCTTCGATTATCGAGGCGGCCTTGTCCTCCCGAGGGGCTTTGATCAAGGTGCGGGACATCGAGGAAGCGATTGATCTCGCCAACCGTATCGCGCCGGAACATCTTGAACTGGCGCTGACGGATGCGGAGCAATGGGTACCGAAGGTCAAGCACGCGGGGGCGATTTTCGTCGGGCCCTACGCGGCGGAGGCGCTCGGGGACTACTGCGCGGGCCCCAACCACGTGTTGCCGACCGGCCGCACGGCGCGCTTCTCCTCGCCGCTGGGCGTCTACGATTTTCAGAAGCGGTCTTCGTTGATCATTTGCCCGGCGCCGGCGGCAAGCAAGCTAGGCCGCACGGCCGCCGTACTAGCGCGTGCCGAAGGGCTTACGGCGCACGCTCGTTCGGCCGAGTACCGCATCCTGCCCGAGCGCTGATGAAGCGCTGCACCGGGCAAACACCGGGAGCGAGGAACCCGGCGCGGATCGACGACTGGGTCCGCCCCGAGGTGCGGGAGCTCGCGGCCTACACCGTCACCGAGGCCCACGGATGCATCAAGCTCGATGCCATGGAGAACCCTTACTCCTGGCCCGAGGAACTCGCCGGCGCGTGGCTCGAGGTTCTCCGCCATGTCCTGCTGAACCGCTATCCCGACGGCGAAGCCCGCGCCTTGAAGGATCGCCTCGCGACCTATCTGGAACTGCCCTCGGGATTGGATCTGCTGCTCGGTAACGGTTCCGATGAGCTTATCCAAATGCTTGGGTTAACCGTGGGAGGGCCGGGCCGGTGCTTGGTGGCGCCCGAACCCACGTTTACCATGTATCGGCTGATCGCCAAGATCACGGGCCTCGAGTATGTCGGAGTGCCTTTGAGAAGCCCGAATTTCGATCTCGATGGCGCGGCTATGCTCAGCGCGATCCAAGGTCGTCAGCCGGCTGTGGTCGCTTTGAGCTATCCCAACAACCCCACCGGAAATCTTTTTGATCGCGGGCTCATTGCGGAGATCATTGCCGAAAGCCCCGGTTTAGTCTTGATCGATGAGGCCTACTTTGGTTTCGCTGGCGGGACCTGGCTTGATGAGCTATCGCGTTACCCGCGAGTACTGATACTCCGCACCCTTTCCAAGATCGGACTGGCGGGCCTACGCATTGGCATGCTGATCGGAGCGCCGGAATGGCTTGCCGAGATCAATAAAACCCGGTTGCCGTACAACCTGAATTCTCTATCACAAGCGAGCGGCGCGTTCATGCTCACACACGCCGAGGTGTTCGCGGCCCAGATCGCGCAGATATGTTCGGAACGTCAGACGCTATATCAAGCGCTCGCTGCGATGCGAGGCCTACAGGTGTGGCCCAGCCGCACGAATTTCCTACTCCTACGCATACCTGGCCGGGCCGATCGGGTATTCAATGGGCTTAGACACGAGAATCTACTTGTAAAAAATTTAAATGGGCAGCATCCGCTCCTCGCGGACTGTCTGCGGGTGACGATTGGCCGGCATGAGGAAAA
>JBOIDH010000419.1:0-2322 GCA_050740495.1 Gammaproteobacteria bacterium
ACGCAGGCGATCGCCGAGCAAGGCCCCGCCGCTCTTCTGGCGCGTGGGATCGAGCGCGATGACCGCAAACGCGCGTGTCGGGAAGCTGCGCAAGCAGTCACCGAGCAACTCGTCGATCACCGTGCTCTTGCCTGAGCCGCCGCTGCCCGTGACGCCCACGACCGGGACGCTCCGATCTTTGCGCTTGCGCAGCGCGGGGGGCAAGCCGGTCTCGATGAGGGAGAGCGTGCGGCCGACCGCGCGGAAGTCTTCCCGGCCAAAGCGGCGCGCTGGGGCATAAGCGGATTTCAGCGCGCGCGCACGGGCGATGATGTCCTTGGCCATGCCTTCGAGACCGAGCCGCTGGCCGTCCTCGGGCAGATAGATCTTGTCCACCCCATAGGCCTCGAGGGCCTTCGCCTCCTCGTCCGTGATGGTTCCCCCGCCCCCGGCAAAAACCCGGATCTCACCGGCGCCCGCGGCTTTCAGGGAATCCAGCAGATAACGGAAAAACTCCAGATGCCCGCCCTGATAGGAACTGACCGCGATCCCGTCGGCATCCTCTTGCAGCGCCGCGCGCACGATGTCCTCGACGCCCCGGTTGTGGCCCAGATGCACCACTTCCGCCCCTTGGGCTTGCAACAAACGCCGGATGATGTTGATGGCGGCGTCATGGCCATCGAAAATGGATGTCGCGGTGACGAAGCGCAGCGGCGCTTGGGCCACGAGCCTCGGGGAGGCGGGTTGAGTCACGCTTGCCATCGCACCTAGCCTATTGGGACACGCCCTAGTAGTGGGTTTCAGTTAAACGTTCACAATAATGTTCCCGTCATGCCAGCGAAAGCCAGGGCCAGGGGCTCGTACGAGCGCCAGCCGAAGGCCCTGCTTGGCGCCCCGAGGATGGAAAGCTGGCATCCAGAAGCAGAGTAAAAAGCCTTGGATTCCCGCTTTCCGCTGGAATGACGAATTAGCAATAGCATGACACCTTCGGTGATTCTGACGTAACCGTATTGTTGAAACGATGTACTATTTGCGGGGCGGCCCGATCTGCAAGATAAGACCCCCCATTCCCGGTGGCGTTCCGGCAGATGGTAACCAAGGTCCCCGCTGCAAGCACCCGATCACGCGCCGCCGCCGGCTCGCTCGCAACCCCATGCTACTGTCAATGCCAGTAACTTTAAGGAAGAGCAACCGGTTCAGCTCCCTGAGCCGACAACCCCCCTTGGCCTCCACTCTCACCAGACCTCACATTGCCTCGAAAATGCGGCCCCTCGGGCCAATGAATCGGCCGAATATATCTCCATTCGTCACCACCGACTCGCGTGTTTTACAGCTTTAGCAGTACTTTCCCTTTCGAGAAAAAAGGGCGTTGAAAATTCTTATTCTCTATTCTCCCGCAGACGAACCGTCCCGGCTCTCTTACCGATGCCGCACCTCAAAGGTTTCGTTCTAGTCCAATCGCAAAGGAGGAGTCATGCCACACACAACCATCGCAGCACCCGCTTTCTTACGAAGCTTACAACGCATGTGCGCGCCGGTTCTGAGCGCGCTGTTGGCGCTGGCGCTGAGCGCGGCGGCCTATGCGGCGCCCTTTGCGTACATCACGAACTCGGGCAGCAACAACGTCTCGGTCATCGACACCGCCAGCAACACCGTGACCGCCACGGTGGGCGTAGGAACCGATCCTGTTGCCTTCGGCCGGTTCATCGGCCCCGCGACGCCCGAACCCACCACCTGCAACGGCCTGCCCGTCACAATCACCGGCACACCCGGCAACGACAACCTCGCCGGAACCAACGGCGACGACGTCATCCACGGCCTGGGCGGCAACGACAACATCAGCGGCGGCCACGGCAACGACACGCTGTTCGGCGAAGGCGGCCGCGACAACTTGAGCGGCGGCAACGGCGCCGACATCCTCTCGGGCGGGGACGATCGCGACAACCTGAGCGGCGGCAACGGCGCCGACTCACTCGACGGCGGCGCGGACACAGACCTGTGCAGCGGTGGTGCGGGCAGCGACACGGGAACGGCCTGCGAACCTTTCGTGCAGTAGCAAAACAGCGATGGGCTCCGGTCGGAGCCCATCGCCTTCAACCGCTTCTCTCGATGCCGCTACGGACACGATGTCTGCGGCGGCGATGCGGCGACGGGCTGCGAAGTCGTGGGCGGGTGCTTGAGATGAGCTTTGCGGACGATTCCGCCCGTCGCGCGGAGAGTTATAACGATAAGTTGTGTATGAAGGGAAAAGGAGGTGGCGTATTCTTGATGGTCTTCGAAATCATCAATTCCTATTGAAAGGAGCGAATACGCCATGAGTGAAGATAGAGTAATTGCGTTAAA
>JBOIDH010000420.1:0-2305 GCA_050740495.1 Gammaproteobacteria bacterium
TTTCGTGAGTTATCAGAGAAACACAAACATTGGGTGATCGAAGGCGAAGGCAGATGGGAAGATAAGCTCTGGTACGGCGTCGAGCGCTTCTTCAAGTGGCTCGAGGGCAGAGCTTACAAAATGCACGTGCGCGTGCTGCTCTCACGCTACCGCGCGTACACACCGTGCCCCGCCTGCCACGGCGCGCGGCTCAAACCCGAGGCACTGCTGTGGCGGGCGGGCACGAAGGAAGACGCCGAGCGCGTACTCGCTTTCTGGCGGCGAGGTGCAGCGCATCAACCTCACGACGGCGCTCGGCACCTCGCTCGTGAACACACTGTTCGTGCTCGATGAGCCCTCGATCGGTTTGCACGCGCGCGACATGGGTCGCGTGACGCAGGTGCTGCACCGGCTCCGCGACGCCGGCAACACACTGCTGGTGGTCGAGCACGATCCGCAGGTAATGCTCGCTGCCGACCGCATTCTCGACATCGGTCCCGGTCCGGGGGAGCGCGGCGGGGAGATTGTGTTCTTTGGCGCACCGGAGGAACTGAAACGATCGAAGCGCTCGCTCACGGCGCAATACCTTAACGGCGCGAAGTCCGTCGTCGCGCACGCGGCGTCGAAACCGCCCGCCGATACCTACATCGAAATCCTCGGTGCCACCGAGAACAACCTGAAGAACGTGGACGTAAAGCTTCCGCTAAAGCGCCTGGTGTGCATCACCGGCGTGTCCGGCTCGGGCAAATCCACGCTGGTGCAGGACGTGCTGTACAACGGGCTCGCCAAGCTCAGGGGCCGGGCGAAGGAAGCGCCGGGGAGCCACCGGGCGATCCGTGGTCCCGAACTGATAGAGGACGTGCTGCTGGTGGATCAGTCGCCCATCGGCAAGACCACGCGCTCGAATCCGGCGAGCTATGTCGGAGCGCTGGACGGGATCCGCAAGCTCTTTGCCGGCGAGCCCTTAGCGCGCGAGCGCGATTACACCGCGAGCACGTTTTCGTTCAACGCCGGCAACGGCCGCTGTCCGACTTGTACCGGCGCGGGCTTCGAGCACGTGGAGATGCAGTTCCTCTCCGACGTGTACATCCGTTGCCCCGGACTGCGACGGTAAACGCTTCCGGGCGGAGGTGCTGGAAGTGAAGTTCGTGCCCAATAGTAATAAGTCCGGCGCCAAATCCATTGCTGAGGTCCTCGACATGACAGTGTCGGAGGCGGCGGCATTCTTCGCCGGCTACCCCGGCATCCTGCGTGGCATCGAACCGCTCGTGGCCGTCGGCCTTTCCTACCTAAAGCTCGGCCAACCGGTGCCGACCCTTTCCGGCGGCGAGGCGCAGCGGTTGAAGCTCGCCGGACATCTGGCCGAGGCCAAAACGCGCAGGAACGCGAACCGGGGCACACTGTTTCTGTTCGACGAACCGACGACGGGCCTGCACTTCGATGATATCGCCACCTTATTAAAAGCTTTCCAGCGGCTGCTCGACGAGGGCAACACGCTGGTGGTGATCGAACACAACCTCGATGTGATCCGGGCATCGGACTGGATCATCGATCTCGGCCTGGAAGGCGGCGATGCCGGTGGCGAAATTGTTTGCACCGGCACGCCGCAATACGTGGTCGAGGATGCGACGAGTCATACGGGGAAAACATTGCGAGAGTACGCCGAGCGCGCAAATCAACGCGTCGGCAAACCGACGCGTGCCGTCGCGCCTTTGCGCGCGGCCGACATCCGCGTTCTACATGCGCGCGAGCACAATCTGAAAAACATCGAAGCGCACATCCCACGCGAGCGCTTTACCGTCGTCACCGGCGTCTCGGGCAGCGGCAAGAGCACCTTGGCGTTCGATATTCTTTTTAAAGAAGGCCAGCGCCGCTATCTCGAATCGCTCAACGCCTATGCGCGCTCGATGGTGCAACCGGCGTCGCGGCCGGACGTGGATGCGATCTTCGGGCTGCCGCCGACGGTGGCCATCGAACAGCGCACCTCGCGCGGCGGACGCAAGAGCACGGTCGCGACCCTCACCGAGATCTATCACTTCCTGCGCCTGCTGTTCGTGAAGCTCGGCACGCAATACTGTCCCGAGTGTAAGGTTCCGATCGAGGCGCAAACGGCGGAGGCGATCCTGGCGCGCATCATGGCCGAGCATCGGGGCCAAAGGGTTCTGGTGCTGGCGCCGCTGGTGACCGCGCGCAAGGGCTATTACACCGATCTCGCCAAGTGGGCGCTCACCAAGGGCTTCGAGCTTCTGCGCGTGGACGGCGGCATGACGCCAACAAATAACTGGCCGCGGCTGGCGCGCTTCAAGGAACACAACATCGAACTGCC
>JBOIDH010000421.1:0-2266 GCA_050740495.1 Gammaproteobacteria bacterium
ACTATCGCGGCGATCCTTCGGCGGCTTTGATGGAGATCCTGGATCCCGCCCAAAACAACGCCTTTCACGACAATTACCTGGATCTGCCCTTCGACCTCTCGCAGGTGTTTTTCATCACCACCGCCAATACCTTGGACAGCATCCCGCGGCCGCTTTTGGATCGTATGGAGACGCTGCGCCTCGCGGGTTACAGCGAAGAGGAGAAACGCGAGATCGCCCGGCGCTATCTCATCGGCCGCCAGATGAAGGGATCCGGACTCGGTGAAGCGCAGATCACTCTTCCCGAGGAAACCTTGGCCTATGTGATCCGGCGCTACACCCGCGAGGCGGGGGTGCGCGAGATCGAGCGGGTGCTCGGCCGGATCTGCCGCAAGATCGCGACCCGCGTGGCCGAAGGCGATACCCGTCCGGTGACGGTCCGTCCGGAAGACCTGTCCGAGCTTCTCGGACCGGAGCGCTTCTTCCCCGAGGCGGCCCGCCGGCAACTGGCGCCCGGCGTGGCCGCGGGCCTTGCGTGGACAGAGGCCGGCGGGGATGTGCTGTATGTCGAGACGGTGCTTCTGCCCGATGGCAAGGATCTGGTGATGACGGGACAGCTCGGAGCCGTGATGCAGGAATCGGCCAAGGCCGCGCAGAGCTACATCGCATCGCGGGCGGCGGCTTTCGGGATAGCCGAGGCGATGCGTCAAAGCGGGGTGCACATCCATGTGCCGGCCGGGGCGATCCCGAAGGATGGGCCCTCGGCGGGCGTGACCATGATGACGGCGCTGACCTCGCTTTACAGCGCACGCCCGGTCCGCAGCGACACGGCCATGACCGGAGAGATCACCTTGAGCGGCTTGGTATTGCCGG
Source organism: Gammaproteobacteria bacterium (assembly GCA_050740495.1). GTDB lineage: Bacteria > Pseudomonadota > Gammaproteobacteria > JACCXJ01 > JACCXJ01 > USCg-Taylor. Next base: position 853 of record JBOIDH010000421.1, read on the forward strand.
TCGGAGGCGTGAAGGAAAAAATGCTCGCCGCGCACCGTGCCGGGATCAAACGGGTGATCTTGCCAAAGGAGAACGAAAAGGACCTGCGCGAGCTGCCCGAGCAGGTCCGCAACGAGGTCGAGTTTATTCTGGCCGCGCGCATCGAGGAGGTGCTGTGCGCGGCCATCCCCGATCTGCCGCAGCCGTTGCGCGCCGGGTGCGGTCCTTAAGGAAGCTCTGCGAAAGTTACTCCGCAGCCCATCTGCTTGGGCCGCTCCCCGCGTCTTCGCGTGCTCGCGCGTCGCTCGCCTATCTACCTGATATGTCTCGCGACTCGCTCCGCGGCTTCGCGCATCTGGGCTTGCTCGCGACACTTTTGCAGAGCTTCCTCAACGCCGCGTGTAGCGGTGCTTCACGCCCGCCGGAAACCACTCCGGATCGCCCTGGGCTTTAAGCTCGACCTGCGGAAGTTGGGATGCCGGCGGAACGTAGTGCGCGAATTCACTGTTCAAACGCCGTAGCTCGCGGACGATCGCCTGGGCGGCCGTATCACGGCGTTCGCCGCTCGCCGTCTCGCCGGGGGCGAGCTCGATGACGATGGCGAGGAGACGATTCTTGTCTTCATCCTCGCGCGCTTGCATGACGAACTTTCCCGTGACCCATTCCCGGATACCCAATTGCTCCAGCCCGACGCTCACGTTCTCAGGATAAATGTTGGCGCCGAAATAGGAGATCACGAAGTGCGAGCGCCCGAACACGAACGCGAAGGGCAGGGGACGGATCGCGCGGCCATCGCCCGGTTCGAGCGCCGCGAGCGGATCGAATTCCCACCCCTTGAGAAAACGCAGCATCGCTGGATAGTCCACCAGCCCGCCCTCGTCCGAGATATGATAACGAACGAGCGGGATCCCGTTGTCCCCGCTGAAGACCAAGGTGCCTTCCGAGATCTCGAAGTAGCGCTGTAGGGGGTCGTATTGAACGAGGGTCGGCAAGCGCGGCTCGCCGAAGAGTTGCCGTGCCGCCTCCGGCGTTTGGGCCAAGAACCGCCGGATGCACACCGACAGCGGCGTCTCATTGCCCAAGACCCCGGCATCCGCCGTCCCGTAGAGCGAGGCCGCATCACGGCAGTGGTCCGATGCTCCTGCGCGCTCGAGGACCAGCGCGCGCCATTCCTCGCTGAAAACCTCGCCAGCCAGGACCAGCTTGATGTTATAACGCGGCCAGGCGATGCCGCGCGCCCGTCCCGTATCGATCACGTCCTTGAGAAAGGGCGGATAGCCGAGCAGCGCGACCTGCTCGAAATTCGGGCCGAGGGCTTCGATGACGCGCAAAATCTCGTCTTTATTATTGCCCGGTGTGACCACCGTGAGGGGATAGCCCTTGGCGGCCAAATGCCGGCAGCAGGCGGCGGTGTACATCCCGCCGACCCAGGTGC
>JBOIDH010000422.1:0-2265 GCA_050740495.1 Gammaproteobacteria bacterium
CTCTTCAGCGAAGTACAACCGCTATGGGACGAGTCCGTCATTCTGACGCTGAGCCTCTCGAAGTTCGGGCTTCCGGGGACGCGCACCGGCATCGTCATTGCCCGCGAGGAGGTGATCGATGCCATCGCGCGCATTAACGCGATCATCAACCTGGCTCCGGCCAATGTGGGATCGGCGTTGATGCTCGATCTGTTCCGGAGCGGGGAGGTGTTGCGGCTCGCCCGCGAAGTGATCAAACCCTACTATGAGGCCAAGGCTAGGGAAGCGGTCGCGCAACTGACCGACGAGCTGGATGCATACCCTTTTCTCCTGCATAAGCCCGAGGGCGCGATTTTTCTTTGGCTGTGGTTCAAGGATCTGCCGATCACGAGCGAGATCCTGTATCAGCGGCTCAAGGATCGGGGTGTTCTCGTCGTTCCCGGACACTATTTTTTCCCAGGGATGGGGACGGAGGCCCCGCAGGGCCGGGAATGTCTACGGATAACCTATGCGCAAGCGCAAGAGGTGGTCGAGCAAGGGCTTGCGATCGTCGCGGACGAAGTGCGTAGGGCCTATGCCGAGAGACGAGCATGAGCGCGAGCACCCAGCGGCTTCTCAATAAAACCGCGGTCATCACCGGCGCCAGCTCCGGGATCGGGCGCGCCATCGCCCGCCTGTTCGCGCGGCATGGGGCGCGGGTGGTGGTGAACTATCGGCGCTCGCGTGCCTCGGCAGAGGAGTTGGTGCGCGAGATCACGGCGGGGGGCGGGGAGGCGCACGCCCTGCAGGCCGACGTTTCCATCTCCGATGAAGTCGCCCGCTTGATCGAGACCGCGGGTGCGCTCCTCGGCCGCATCGACATCTGGGCCAACATCGCCGGGGCCGATATCCTGACCGGCGAGGGCGCGTCACTCCAGCCATCGGAAAAACTCGAGCGGCTGATCGAGGTCGATCTCAAGGGCACGATTTACTGCTGCTGGGGTGTTGCGCCGCTCATGAAAGCCGCGGGATCGGGGGTCATCCTCAACATGTCCTGGGACCTTGCGCTCCATGGCATGGAAGGCCGCAATCCGGAGATGTTCGCCGCGGTGAAGGCCGGGGTCCTCGGTTTCAGCAAGTGTCTGGCGCGATCCTATGCGCCCGAGGTGCGAGTCAACGATCTCGCGCCCGGCTGGATCGAGACGGCGTTCGCAAAAGAGATCATGCGTCCGGACGCCTACGGCGCTATCGTCGAACGCACGCCCTTGCGGCGCTTCGGCGCCCCGGAGGACGTCGCCCACGCCGCGCTCTACCTGGCCTCGGACGAGGCCGCGTTTATCACCGGGCAGACGCTGCGCGTGAACGGCGGGCTCGTTTAACGGATTATCTCTTCAAGGTCTCTCATTGGCGTATTTAGGCCAAGCGACGCTTGCGAGTGCATGGGGATGGTCTGAGTAAGGCCGATGCGGTGAGGTATACTGCGCGCGGGCATAAAGAAGGCTTGTGGAGCAGATAAAGGGGACGGATTTATTTTTCGCCCCCAGCAACGAGTTAGTCTGTCGAAAAATAAATCCGTCCCCTTCCCATCCCTTCCCATCCTTTCTGAGTGATAAGGAACCGGCCCGCGCGTCCTAGGCTGCCTGCCAGATAGTGTCATCCGGCTGCCCGCTGAAGCCTTCACCCTGGACTGTATCCGTATCATGACCAGCAGCGGATAGCCGCTCGGCAAGTCTTGCCGGCATGTTCTCATCAAGCTTGATCTTCACGCGACATGCGGGATCCCAGGCACAGGCAGGTCTTCCTCGGCCGAGGCGGCGGCAAAGGCGATCACAGCACGCACGTCCTCTTCAGTCAGTGCCGGAAAGTCTTCAAGGATGCTCCCGATGCTGTCCCCCTCCGCCAGGCTTGCCAGGACAGTGCGAAGGGTCACCCGTGTCCCTTGAATGACGGGCTCGCCTCCACCAATCCTCGGGTCTCGTATAATTCTAGCTCTGTAGTCCATAGTGGTTTCCTCAATCCGCGCGGTTACGGTCATATGACCTCCATTAAGATAACTTGATAACTCTGGAGTCCAGACGCTGTCAGACCGGACAAGGTAGCACCTGGACTATATGTAAGAAGGTTAGAAGGTTGTAGTCCCACCGAGTTTTCATGACAGAGCGGTCTTCGTGAGCGGCACAGAGTAATTCGCGGCGGGTACGGACTTCCACTGGGATCAACGATTCGACTGCGATTCGAAGTGGAGGCGTTTTTGCCAGAGGTTTGTGACATTGGAATTGGTCCCAGTGGCTAGTATCGTCGCATAAC
>JBOIDH010000423.1:0-2232 GCA_050740495.1 Gammaproteobacteria bacterium
TTGTTAAGCCGAATTCTGGAGGCGGTGCCGGGGCTGCGGGGCTATATAGGGATCGACCTCGTGATCACGGCGTCGGGTCCCATCGTGATGGAGATCAATCCGCGCCTCACGGAGGCGTACGTAGGTTTGCGGCAGTCTCTGCGGTTTAATCCCGCCGCACCGGTAGTGGATGCCTGTCTGCGGATCCCGGTGCGGTAAGCGCGTATTCGTTCCGTGGCGCAATATCAGGTACAGAACCAGATGGAAGCAAACGCGTACATGGGATGGGACCTTGGCGGAGCCCACCTCAAGGTGGCTAAGGTGGGACGCGACGGACGTCTCCTCGGGGTCAGACAAATTCCATGCCCCCTTTGGCAGGGCTTGGATGTTTTCGATCAGGCGCTAGGGTCGGTGGTCCACGAGATTCACGGGGACGCGCATGCGGTGACCATGACCGGCGAGCTCGCGGATATTTTCCCGGACCGGTGCGAGGGTGTGCGGCGGTTGCTGGAACGGTCGATGACGGTCCTCGGCGATGTCAGCGTGTACGCGGGGAAGGCCGGTTTCGTCGCCGCGGCGGACTCGGCGCGCTATTGTTACGAGATCGCATCGGCCAATTGGCATGCAAGCGCGCACCTCGCGGCAAGGTATTGTGATTGCGGGATCTTGGTGGATATCGGCAGCACGACCACCGATATCGTCGAGTTCAGCCGGGGCAACGTTTGTTTTCGCGGTTACACGGATGCTGAAAGGCTCGGAGCCGAGGAGCTGGTGTACACCGGGGTCATACGCACTCCGGTTTTTGCCGTGGTGTCGCGGGCGCCGTTCCGGGGCGAATGGCAGTCCGTCACCGCGGAGTGTTTCGCGACCATGGCCGATGTCTACACGCTCACCGGAGAGCTACATGAACCCGCGCTGGGGTTTCTGGGACCGCGTGAGACCGCCGACGGCGGTGATAGCGACATCAAGGCGTGTGCGCGGCGCCTGGCGCGGATGCTGGGACGCGATGCCGATGCAGGTGCGCTCGATGAATGGCGCACGCTGGCGCGCTATATTGCCGGCGTGCAGCGGCATCGGATCCGGCAGGCCCTGGAGCGCATGTTTTCCAGACGGCCCGCCGCGCAAACCCTACCCTTGGTCGGCGCCGGGATAGGCCGATTTATCGCCCGTGATCTCGCGCGGCAATTGAATCATCCCTACATCGATTTCTCCGACTTACTGCCCGAGGCCGGCGCCTACGCGGAAGGAGCGGCCGTATGCGCACCCGCCGTTGCCGTCGCGTATCTGATCCAGGATCACCGATGGGTGCGAGCATAGAGGAGCTTAATTATACGCAGGATACCGGGGCGGTGTTTGCCGCCGTCGCCGACCGGCCGTGGCCGATCTTTCTCGATAGCGGCGCTTACGGCGGTAAGCGCGCCCGGTACGATATTTTTTCGGCTGAACCCTCGGTGACCCTGACGACTCGGGGTCTTCGGACTGAAATCAGGACTCCGCGCGCGGTGGCGATCTCGGAAGAGTGTCCCTTCGAGTTGGTCAAACGATCGCTGGGAGATCCGCGTCCCGCGCCGCTGGGTCTCCCGTTCGCCGGCGGGGCCATGGGCTATTTCGGCTACGACCTGGCGCGGCGGCTAGAACGCCTGCCGGTCATAGCGGCAGCCGATCTCGATGTGCCCGATATGGCCGTCGGTATCTATGACTGGGCGGTGGTGGTCGATCACGTCGAGCGGCGAACCTTTTTGGTCGCCTCGGATCACGGTTACCGCGCTCGGTTGCTCGAGATACGCGCGGCAATAGGGCGCTCGGCGAGCGCCACCGCCAGAGGGTCGTTTGGGGTCGTCTCGCCGGTGCGCTTCAATATGACCCGGCAGGAGTACGGCCGCGGCTTTCAGCGTATCAAGCGCTATCTCCTTGAGGGGGATTGTTATCAAGTCAATTTTGCTCAGCGCTTCTCGGCCCGCGTCGAGGGCGATGCCTGGTTGGCCTATCGTGCGCTCCAGGACCTCAATCCCGCGCCGTTTTCGGCCTACCTGCGCCTGCCCGATCTGGTGGTGTTAAGCTCCTCGCCCGAGCGGTTTCTGCACGTGCGCGACGGCGTAATCGAGACGCGGCCCGTCAAGGGCACGCGCCCACGGTCGGCGAGCAAGCTTCGCGACCAAGCGCTGGCGGAGGAGCTGCACGCGAGCGCGAAGGATCGCGCGGAGAACTTGATGATCGTCGATCTGCTGCGTAACGATTTAGGCAAGAACTCGG
>JBOIDH010000424.1:0-2223 GCA_050740495.1 Gammaproteobacteria bacterium
TGCTTGCGACGCCCTACGGCCTTAGCAGGGTCTCATAGCGGCGCGACAGTTCGGCGGGGAAAGTCAACGTTTCACGGCATCCAGCCGGAATGACCGCAGTTTCAAATGTATAGGCGTTCATCTAATCTCGGATACCACCCACTTTGGATTACGCATTGCGAATGATACATCGGTGTCGGTCCACGCCATCTTTTGCCCGCGGCACTAAAAGGAAGCTCTGCAAGAGTGTAGCGAGCAAGTCTAGATGCGCGAAGCCGTGCAGCGAGTCGCGAGACATATCAGGTAGATAGGCGAGCGACGCGCGAGCACGCGACAAAGCAGATGGGCTGCGCAGTAACTTTTGCGGAGCTTGGTAAATTACTTACCCGCGAGATCGAATAGTGCCTCCGCCGCGGCGTGACTGGCTTGCCGCCGCAATACCAGGCGGATCGCGGAAAACGCTTGTTTCAAATCCTCCACCGCGACCGGATCGTCCAGCCAACGCGACACTTCCCGCGCCAGGCGCTGCGGTTCGACTTCGCTCTGGAGGATCTCGGGCACAAGACGTCGGCCCGCGAGCAGATTCGGCAGTGAAAAATAAGGCGCGCGTACCAGCAGTCGTGCGACGAGATAGCTCAAGGCCGACATGCGATAGCTCACCACCATGGGCCGGCCGACGAGCAGGCTCTCGAGTGACGCCGTGCCGGACACGGTAAGCACCACGTCGGCGGCCGCGATCACCTCGCGCGTACGGTGTTCAAATAACTTAATCAGTAGTTCCGGGTCGAGGCGTTGGAGGATGCCTTCGATGTATAAGCGGCCCTCGCTACCTGAGGCGGCGAACGCGCACTGGAGATCGGGCCGCGCCGCGCGCAGTTCAAGGGCGGATCGCAAAAACGGTTCGACGTGATACCGCCACTCGTTGCTCCGGCTGCCGGGCAGCAGTGCGAACAGCGGCCGATCCAGCGACAGGCCTAAAGCCGCGCGAGCCGCTTCCTTATCGTTAGCATCGGCAATCTCATCGGCGAGCGGATGGCCGACGAACTTCACGGGGATGCCGTGCGCGCGGTAAAAATTCTCCTCGAAGGGAAACAACACCAGGATCAAATCCACCGCACGGCCAATCCGCCGGACCCGCCAAGGCCTCCAGGCCCAAACCTGCGGGCTCACATAATGCGCCGTGCGCACCCCGGCTGCGCGCAGGCGTTCTTCCAGGCCGAGATTGAACTCCGGCGCATCGATCCCGACGAAGAGATCCGGAGGGCTAGAGAGGAAATATTCCGCAAGCCGAGAACGCGCCGCCGCTAACTCGCGATAACGTCCGAGAACCTCGAAGACGCCCATGACGGCCAACCGGTCCATCGGGTAGAGCAGCTTGCATCCGGCCTCCTCCATGCGCACGCCCCCGATGCCCTCGACTTCAAGATGATCCTCACGGCAACGCAGCGCCGCTATGAGACCCGCGCCCAGGCGATCACCCGATGCTTCGCCGGCGACAATCCCGATGCGCATTAGGGAAGCTCTGCAAAAGTTACTGCGCAGCCCATCTGCTTTCCTCGCTCCTCAAAGCGCGGCCGTCCCTGGGCCGCTCCCCGCGGCTTCGCGCACCTGGGCTTGCTCGCGACACTTTTGCAGAGCTTCCTTAGCCTCGTTGGCGCGCGAACCCGCGAGCGCAGCCCGCGATGAATTCACCCCACTCCCGTACCAGCGCGAAAGGTGAGCTTGCCAGCTCCGCGAGCGCATCGCGGGTGCCCATTCCGGACAAGAATAACAGCTGGTAAGCGCGTTTCAGCGCTGAGATCTCTTGAGCGTTCACCCCCGCGCGCTGCAAACCGACACGGTTGAGCCCGACCACTCGCGCCGGGGCGCCGGTGACTAGCGTGAACGGCAGGCAATCCATATTGACACCCGCCAGACCCGAGATCATGGCGATGCGGCCGATGCGGCAGAATTGATGGACCGCCGCGTTCGCGGAAATAAAGGCGCGATCCCCGACGGAGACGTGGCCCCCGAGGGCGGCGCTATTGGCGAGGACGACGAAGTTCCCCAAGGTGCAATCATGCGCCACATGGGCGTTGGCCATGAGAAAGTTTCCATCACCGAGCGAGGTGGCTGCACCCTCGCGCGTCGCGCGGTGTATGCTCACCCCTTCGCGGATCACGTTGTTATCGCCGATCGTGACATAGCTGGCGCAAGGCTTGAACGACAGATCTTGCGGATCGCCTCCGATGATCGCGTGCTCGT